>DATAQH010000032.1:0-3409 GCA_036264815.1 Candidatus Cybelea sp. | reverse complement strand
CGGGAAACGGGCAGTACTTCGACCAGACCGGCACGACGACGGTCGACGTACAGAACGCGCCGATGCAGCCTTTCACGCCAGGGCTGCTTTTTTACGATGACGATCCCGAGCACATCACACAAGACGGCGTGCTCTTTCGCGGAGCCGTCTCGGCCGCGCAGCCGGCTCGCATCTATTACTACCACGACGCCACAACCGACCCGCGGCGGCTCGTCGTCGCGTTGCAGGCGTCCGGACAGAGCCCCGCGTCGGTCCAGTTAATCCACGCTTCCGCAGGCCCCAACATCGACGTGATGACCGTCGGACAGGCCGTTACGAAGAAGTTTTTGCTGACGAAGAATCAGCACGAGGGGATCGTGCTTGATCTCTCGGCCGATCACCCGTACCTGATGACCGATCTGACGATGACCTCGCGCCAACTCGTGGCGGGTACCGCGGATATCCGCGTTCTGTCGGGCGGCCCGGTTGAATTGACGGTGATGGGCGTGTCGCCGGGTGTCGATCCGCGCTCGCTGCTCGACGCTCCCGCCTTGCCCGGCGACGGGCATCATCGAACGGGAGTCTTTTCGATTGCCGGATTCGGTGCCGATACTCTCCGCTACGCGGCCGGGAGCGACGACGCAACCGTCGTACTGGGCGACACCGATCCGACGCCGCCGAACGTCACGCCGTCTGCGGTCGGGCACGACTACGGCGACTACGGGATCGTACACACGATCGCGGTGACGCTCGAGAATCCGACCGCGGCACCGGCGGCCGCGTACCTGTACCTTCAGCCGCTTGCGGGGCCGGCGCGCGCAAGCTTTTTGATCGACGGCAACGTCGTCGACGTCGGCTGCGTGCGCGTTCCGTCGAAATATCAGGTCACCGCGTTCGACCTGCCTCCCGGTCAATCGACGCACGTCGTGCAGACCATGACCGATGGAGGCTCGTTCTACCCCGTTCGGCTCGGCGTTACCGCAACCGCTCCCCAGCCGACCGCCCCGCCGATCAACGCGCCTGACGGGTGCTTCCCTAAACCGCAGGCTTCCCCGAACCAATGAGCGCCGAAGGCGAATCGAAAGTCATTCTGCTGGTGCGGTTGCTCAACGCGATCGACCAAGGACGTCACTCGTTCGAAGCGCTCAAAGAGAAGATCGCCGAGAGCGGTCGTGCGCCCAGCACGCGCAGCCTGCGCCGCTATCTCGCCATCCTTACCAACGCCGGGTTCCCGCTTTATTTCGATCGTGCGGCAAACGTTTACCGGTTCGCCCAAGGTTACAGTCTCAAGCGGCTCGATCTCAGCAACGGGGAACTCTTCGGCTTGGTCGCACTGCGGTCGCTGGGCGCGAGCATCGGCGGTACGATCGGTGCATCGATCGACGAGGTCGCCGAAAAGCTCGTCGGAAGCGCGGGGCGCGGCGCGCGCGACCGCGTCGATGGGGCTACGCCGGTCGCCTTTCGCCTCTCCGAAGTTTCGCTCGACAAGCGCGGCGAGCGCGCCTTTGCGCTGCTTTCGGCGGCGGAGCGATCGTCGCGCAGCGTTCGCTTCAAATATCGCGATAAAGAGGGACGCGGTACCGCTCGCACGGTCGACCCGTACGGCTTCATCATCAACGCCGGACGAGTCTATTGTGTGGCGCACGATCACACTCGTAACGACAAGCGCACTTTTGCGGTGGACAGCGTCAGCGAGCCGCGAGTGCTCGCAAAGACGTTCGTTCGCCCGAACGGCTTCAACGTGGAAGCCTACGCGGCGGCGTCGATCAGCGGGGTGCTTCACAGCGACGAGACCACCGAGGTCCGCGTCCGGTTCGCGCCGCGCGTCGCGAAGGCCGCAGCGGCCGCGCATATCGTCGCCGACCGCAAGATTGCGCAGCGCCGGGACGGAACGGCAGAGATCACGTATCGCGTCGCCGACGTCGACGAGCTGGTCCGCTGGGTTCTCGGGTGGGGCGCGCAGGCCGAGGTCGTCGCGCCCGAGGCCGTGCGCGCGCGCATTGCAGCGTTGGCGCGAGAAGTAGCGAAGAAGTACGCTCAATGAGCCGCTTTTTATTCGCAGCGGCCGCGATGGGGGCCGCCGTGCTGACGGCCTGCGCGCAGATGCTGCCGGGCGGCCCGGAGACCGGGCTGACGCCCCTCTCGTCGGCGCGGTTGACCTCGCTGCGCTTCTCTCTGCCGGCCGTCCGCCATCACGATCGCGGCAGTTCGTGGATGTCGCCCGACGCGCCAAAAATTAAGGAGCTGCTCTACGTCTCGGACTGGGGAACCGACGACGTCTTCGTTTACAACTACAGGACCGGCGCGTCGATCGGACGGCTGACGGGTTTCTCTAGGCCGTACGGCCAGTGCGTCGATAAGGGCGGCAACGTCTGGATCACCAATCTCGACTCGACGGCGGTCAAAGAGTACGCGCATGGCGGCACCACACCGTTGAAAACCCTTCATTCGGCTGGACGCTCCGCGGGATGTTCGGTCGACCCGACGACGGGAAATCTCGCCGTCGCCAACGTCGACCTGCCTGCCGAGCTGCAGGTTTACAAAAAAGCCGCAGGCGATGCGATCGTTTATAAAAACTCGGCCTGCGAGGGGGGCATGTGGTCGCCCGGCTATGGGAAGAACGGCAACCTCTACGTTGAGGGGAGCAACCACTCGATCACGACGGTCTGCGAGCTTGGACACGGCGGCGCAAGACTTCTCGGGCCTATCAAGCTGCTGAACTTTACAATCGGCCTCGGAGGCGGCGTGATGTGGGACGGCACGCATCTCGCCCTTACCGATCAGTACTACACGGGCCAGACCCTCACCGCGCTCTATCAAGTAACCGAAGAACCGTCGGGCAGCCTCAAAAAGGCGGGCCAGACCGTGCTGACCGATTCCCGCTGTGGCGGCGGCGTGCGCGTTCCGCAGTCCTTCGTCGTCGGAACCCAGAACACGCCGCTCAATCGAATCCGAGGCACGGCGGTCCTCGGCGGAAATCTGCAATGCCTCAGCCGCTTCGACATCTGGCGCTATCCGGCCGGCGGCGCCCAGCGCACGACGCTGCAATCACCCCCAATCCAACCCTTCGGCCAATCGGTCAGCATCGCCCCATAAACTAAGGCACCACCCACGCCAGCTTTCCCGCAAGCGGCGATGACCGGGCGGCCAAAACGTGAGAACAGTTGGCGGATGCGCTCGGACCGCTGGCCCGAACCGACGGGTCTTTTATTTTGATGACGTAGCGAAAGCGAGAAAAAACGAAACCCGTTGAAGCGAGGCCTCAACGGGTTCCGACGCATTCACGCACTTGCCTCGCCTGTTTGGCTACCTGGTCGGAGAGCCCCACCGACGCCGGACAAGCGGTTTGACCTCTGCAGTGGAATCGACGTTCATCACGCCGTTTCACACCTAAATGCATTGGTCGCGAGCGATGCGTTCGTCGCACTTC
>DATAQH010000362.1:0-17539 GCA_036264815.1 Candidatus Cybelea sp. | reverse complement strand
TTGCGGATCGGGACGCATCGACGGCCAGCCGAGCAGCGTCGCGGCCATGTGAATGCGGTTGCGGGCGTTCGTCTTGGCGATCATTCGCGAGACGTGATCGTTGACCGTCGATTCGGCAACGTTGAGATCGGCGGCGATTTCCGTAATGGTGCGGCCGTCGAGCAGCCCGTTGAGCACTTCTCGCTCCCGGGAAGATATGCGAAAGGTCGATGCGGTCGCATCGATGTCGGGATCCTCGCACTGATCCAAAAAAACACCGATGTAGACGTCGTTTTGCAGCATCGGCACGACTCGCATCGCGAGTCCGTGCAGCGGATATCCGATGCGTTCCTCGCAAGCGCTTGCTCGGGCGAAGTTCCACGACCCCGTCAAACGTCGCACCGCCTGCTCGAGAAAGAGCGGAAGGCGAGCTTCCTCGGGCTCGACGAGCCGCGAAAATGCGGAAGCGTCTTCTCCGCTGCACCACGCAAACTGCACTTCGAGTGAGGCATTAAGAAGGAAGAACGCGTGCGGTCCGCCGGGAATCGGCGTCGTCCGCTTTCGCTCGCCCTCGAAGTCGAAGGCCGAGATTTCTCGCGCAACCTTCGAGGCTGCCGAACCGATCGCTTGCGCGGCTTCGGCCCAGGCATCGCTGGAGCGTTGGCTTGGAACGAAGACCATCGCAACCGAGTGTCCCTTTCCGGTATCCGTTGCGATCCCGAGCGCGGCGGGAACGTTGTCGCATTCGTGCGCGCCCGCATTGAGAACGATCGGTCCGGTCGATGCGGGAAACGGCATTCGGCTGAGCAATGCAAGCGCGGCACGATCGTCGATTCCCGCGTCCGACGTGTCGAACGCGACTAAATCTTGTTCCGAATCGAAGACCCCGATCGCCCAGCCGACGGCGGATGCAGCGCGGGCGGTCTGGCGCAACGAAGCATCGAGGCGTCTCTTACGAGAAGCGTCGAATCCGTCGAACCCAGCGGGCGAGATCGAGGCTACCCCTCGCTCAAGACCCCGCATCAACACATCCTTTCTGGGGCTGCGACAAAACGTCGCGCCGTCTAGCCCAGCGTGAGAGCCCTCATTCTAGCGCACGCCTCCCATCGGTTGCAACCTGGCGGTCGCAAAGCCCGACAAAGCGAGCAAGCGGTTGGCTAGAATGCGGTCGGACTCTCCCTTCTACTAGTAACGGCGGCCTGCGGGCAAAGGTTCACCACGTCTTTCATCGGCTTAACCTCGAAGTGTTTTGCCAATGCGGCGATCGAATCGAGCGCCACCCGGCGCTTCACCTCGGGATTCATGCTCATCGCCGGAAAGAAGCGCAGTTCCGGTGCGTCCTCGGCCGTGAGAAAGTCCAACGGATGCAGCAGAATCGACGGCTCGGTGCGAGTCAACTTGCAGGCGGTCATCGCGGCTTCGAAATACGCACGAGCCAGCGCCGGAGAGATCATCGCAATGTAGAGGACGTACGAGACGTGGATCGGGATCTTTCCCAGCGGAAAGGTCGTGACCGGAATCTCCGCGATCGAGCCGTTCGATAGCTCGACCCGGTGCTGCGAGTTACGCCGGAAACCGTCGGCGAAGCTTCCGAAAAGATCCTCGCGTTCCGCGCGGTCCTGCGCGCTGAGTTTCGCGCTGCGAAAATAGTACGCTCGCGCCAGCGGTCCGATAAACGTCGCAAGCGACGAGGCGTCGTAGAGATAGCCTCGCGAGACGAGCGTCTCCAAGATCGTCTCGGAGCGGGTAAAGCCAGGTCCGCGAAATCCCCGCGGCCGGACGCCGGTTACGCGTTCGATCGCCTCTTCGGCGCGGCGGAGTTCGTCGTCGATCTCCAGGCGCCCGCGGCGGTGCATCCACGGCTCGTGGTGGTGCGAGTGATTTCCGATCTCGTGTCCGCGGCGCGCGATCTCGGCGAGCACTTCGGCGTTCTCCGGGCGCTCCGCGTCTTGGCCGACGATGAAGAACGTAATGCGCAGCTTCATCTCGTCGAGAATGTCGAGCACTTGCGGCACGAGCCGCGGCAGATACGTCGGGAAGTCGGTCCACCCGGGGTTACCGTGGGTTTTCATGTACGACCACTTGTTGTCGAGGTCGAGGGAAAGCGAAGCCCGCATCATACGGCGACCGCCTGCGGCCGGCGCTCCATCGAGTCCGCCCGGAGCACCGGAAGAAGGCGCTTGGCCAAGCGCACCGTCTCGTTGACGTTCAGCGTGCCGTTGACGATATTCGCGCTGCTCGCCATAAAGAGCCCCGGAACGCTGGTCTGCACTGGCGGAAGCCGGCTCGAATAGTCCAGCGTCGGTATCGGAAAGACGTGCGGCACGCGCGAGACCCGGAACGCGCGAACTTGGCTTCGTGAGAAGTGTGGGTGCATGCGTGAAAGCGCGGTCAAAAACGAATCCTCGATCTCTTCGTCGGAAAGCCGCAGCGCCGGATCGTCCGAGGCCACGTACTTGGGAAGATACACCAGCGACTTGCCGTTGAATTCCCGGCGATCGACCAGGGCCGTCATCTCGATGACGGCGGTAAACGGCACCGTCGAGTCGGCGATGTTCGTGATGTAATACGACGTTAGCGGCGAATCGATCAGCGCCGAGGCGCAGACGATGCCTTGGTATTCTACGCCGGCGCAGAGTGCGCGCTCGCGCGAGCTCAGCGTCGGGCATATGCGCGCCGCCAGGGGCGCGGCGAGCGTGATGACGACTTTATCGAAGCGCAAGAGTTCGGAAGCCGTTGCGATGCCGACGCCGTCGGGCAACGCCTCGACCGCCTGCACCGGGCAGGAGGTGCGCAGCGTTACGCCCCGTGCCGCGAGCCGTTGCTCGAACCGGCGCAGCGTCCGATCGTATCCGCCCGCGACGTAGCCGAAGCGCTCGCGGCCTACGCCGCTCGAGCGCGCCGCATACATTCGCGCGATGATCGCCCAAATGAACGCCGCGGAGGCGCGATGCGCGTGAGGCCCGAGCTTCGCGCGCAGAAGCGGAAGCCAAATCCGTTCGACGGTGCCGCGTCCGCAGAGGCGGGTGAGCCAGTCGACCGCCGTAATTCGTTCCAGCGGCTCCCAGTTCTTGATTCGCGACGCGTGAACGATCGTTCCGCCCAGACGCGCCTTCTGCACCAGCGAGAGCGGCGGAAATTTTAGATAGTCGAGGGTTCCCGAGAACGAATGCATCGAGCCGTCTACGAAAAAGCCCGTGCCCGGCGTGTTCCAACGCAGCTCGCTCTCGAGGTCGAGCTCTCCCAACAGCTCGATTAGCGTTTGGTCGCTCAAAAGCGTAACGTGATAGTGGCGATCCCAGACGACGTCTCCGAGCTGCCAGGGGGCGGCGAGACCCCCGCACCGGGGGCCGCCCTCGAAGATCGTGACGTCGTGGCCCTCTTTGGAGAGCTCCCAGGCGAGCGTCATGCCGAGCATTCCGCCGCCGACGATACCGAATCGACTCATTACGAGCTCCGCGCGATCTCCATCGGCCGCAACGACGAACCGGAGAGTGCGTACTCTGCGGCGCACGACTGACAGCGCATGGCGGTGGGCCGGTCCATCGTCGGAGTGAGCGACTCGAGCGGATGTCCGCAGGCGCACGCATATCCGACGGGGCGCGCCGGGTTTCCGTGCACGATCGCAAAGTCCGGAACGTCACGGGTCACGACGGAGCCCATTCCGACCATTGCGAACCGGCCGATCGTCAAACCGGGGCCGATCGTCGCTCTCGCGCCGATCGTCGCGCCTTCGCGAACCAGCGTGTGGAGGGTGTACTCGTTGGGGTCGGACGACTGAAGCCGATCGAGCTGCGGCGTCGTCGCGCGCGGAAAGCGTTCGTTGGTAAAAACGACGCCGGCCGCAATCATGACGCCGCGCTCGATCGTCACCCCCGTGCAGACGTAAACGAAGGCGTTGATCTTGACGAAGTCTTTGATCGTGACGCCGTAGGCGATGTAGCTCTTCTCGCCGATTATGCAGTTGGAGCCGATCGCTGTCGAATGACGTACGTGCACGTTGTCCCAGACTGACGTGTTTCGGCCGATCGAGACTCCCGGCTCGATCATGGCGGTGGGATGAACGGCCATTTAGCTTGCCGCGAGCGCGCCGGCCCGCAGCGGCGTCAGCTCTTCCAGCTGGCTGCCGATTCGTTCCCAACGCGCGCACTCGAGCGCTGCGTAGGCGGCCTGCACGGCCTGCACGGATGCCAATGCGTCGCGCGGCGTGACGAGCAGCCTCGCCTCTCCGCGAATCGCACCGCAGAAGTTTCCGATTTGGTCGGCAAAGGCCTGAACCTTATCGTATCCCTTTCCGAAAGTGTGCCAGACGTCTTCACCGTGGCGGCGGAATCGCGATTCTTTCCAACCCACGAGGATCGTTCCGGCGCTGCCATAGACGCGAAGGAACGTGTCGAGCTCTTTGTTGATGCTCCACGAAAGATCCGCGGCACCCATGACGCCTTCGTCGTTGTGCACGAACAGGCGGACCGTATCTTCGACCGCCAAGCCTTGCATGCGGCGCCCCTCTACGACCTGAATGTCGCGCAGGTTGCCGAGGAGGTATCGCAAGATATCGACCGCGTGCGTTCCGTTGTCGATCAGCACGCCGCCGCCGCTGACGGCGGCGTCGGAGTTCCAGCGCGTGCTCATATCGACGTACGAGGTAAACGCGTTCTCGGCGAAGACCAGTTCGCCGATCTCGCCGGCGAAGAGGATCTCGCGCGCACGGCGGACGTCGGCTGCGTAGCGGAACTTCGAGGCCATCGTCAGGATCGTTCCGGAGTGCTCGGCGACCGCCAGCATCCGGCGCGCGCTGTTGACCGTGATCGAGAGCGGCTTCTCGCAGAGCACGTGCCGTCCCGACTGCAGGATCTTGCAGGTGATCGACTCGTGCGTTACGGGAGGCGTGCAGACGATCGCGGCGTCGAAGCTCGACTTGCGAAGCAGCGCCGGCAGCAGCGAGTAGGACTCGCAGCCGATGCGCGACGCAAGCTCTTCGGCGGCGGCGCCATTCGTATCGCAGACGGCGACGACGGTCGCCCCTTTTACCTCTCGAAATGCGGCTTCGTAGGCGCGGGCGATCGCGCCCGCGCCGATGATCGCGAAACGTAGTTCCTTCATGCGCCGTGCCTCCAGGTGAGTGTCTCGGCCGCCGAGGTCATCGCCTCGGCGATGTAGTTGACGTCGTCTTCGTCGTAGCGGTCGTTCCAAGGGACGACCAGCACGCGTTCCAGCGCGGCGTAGGTGCCCGGGAACCGCTCGCGGTCGTAGGCGAGCGCTTCGGGACGCGCCATGGTAAAGGGAAAGCCGCTGTTGCCGAACGTTTTGCGTTTCTGGAAGATCTCGCACATGAACGCCGGCTTCTGAATATAGCGCGGTGCGCTGAAGATTCCGTGTTCCTTGAGCAGCGCGGCCATTTCGAGCACCGCCTCGGGCGGCAGCGACTCGGACATTCGCACGACGTACTTCCAGTAGCTATGCGTGGCGCCGGGCAGGATGTACGGCGTTTCGATCGCTTCGAGTTTTTCGATGCGCTGCGTGAGCATCTCGGCGAGCATGCGGCGGCGAGCGACGACCTTCGGCAGCTTACCGAGCTGCGCGACCGCGACGCTGCCGGCGAGCTCCGACATGCGATAGTTCAGCGCCAAGAAATAATGATCGGGCTGCGGATCGCCGTATCCCCAGGCTTTGTTGATGAAGAGATAGATTCGACGGGCCAAGGCCTCGTCGTTGGTGACGACTAGGCCGCCCTCGCCGGTCGTGATGTGCTTACCCTGTTGAAGGCTGAAGCAGCCGATCTTTCCGGCCGTACCGACGAAACGTCCTTTATATGCGGCCAGGAACGCCTGCGCGCAGTCCTCGATGACCGGGATGCCGTGGCGATTGCCCAGTTCGACGATTTCGTCGATGTCGCAAGGATTCCCGAAGAGGTGCGTGACCACGATGGCCTTGGTTTTGCTGCCGATCCGTTGGGCGATCGTTTCGGCGGTGACGTTGCACGTGCGCGGGTCGACGTCGGCGAAGACCGGGATCGCGCCTTGATAGAGAATCGGTGTAAGCGCTCCCATGTCGGTGATCGAGGTCGTAATAACCTCGTCGCCCGGCTCGGGATCGAGCGCCGCGATCGCGCAGTGCACCGCGGCGGTGCCCGAAGAACAGGCGTACGCGTATTTTACGCCCATCATCTCCGCGAAGTGCGACTCGAGGGCGGTGACAAACGAGCCTTTGGTGCTCGTGAGGGTTCCGCTGCGCAGAGCAGCGGAGACTGCGGCGATTTCCTCTTCGCCGAGCGTTCTTCCCGTTGCGTCCTGATCGGACGGCAGCGTTCTATGCGGTGCGAGAGGAAGGGTCGTAGCCATTTTTATTTAGTGCTCCGTTCGTTTGAAGGCGACGTTTTTGGTGAAATCTTCGTCCCAAAAAAGCGGTGATTTGCCCGGTAAAGAGGGCTAGACTCGTGTACTGGATGACGATCGTCGCGGTCGTGCCGATGGCGAGCGTCGTGGAGTTGACTCGAAGGATCAGCAGCAGCCCTACGACCAGCGGAAGGAGTCCCGGAAAGAGCCCGGGGACCGCCAGCCACAACGCAGGGCGATGACGAAAGGCCAGCGCAAGCGTGCTGTAAATTTGCGCGGCCGTGCGTAAAATATTGAAACCGCCGCGCGCGGCGCGCCGCTCCGCCGTCCACTCCAGCGTCGCGGGGACCTCGACGACCGCCATCTTCTTATGCAGCGCGTCGAGCAGCATCTCGGCCACCGCAGGCTTGTCGTCGCTGCGGAACTGCAGCTCGCGCAGGGCGCACACGCGAAACGCGCGCACCATGCAGGTCAGCGTAGCGTACTTGCCTTTGACCGCTAGCGAGAGCAGGCGGTTGGCTTCACGGCTGAGGACCCGTCGCAGGAAAGGGACTCCCACGACCGACCCTCCCGGCATGTACGGCGAGGCCATTGCGATGTCGGCGTGCGACGTCTCCAGCGTCTCGACCAGCTGCATTGCCACCGCGGGCGAATAGGTGAGATCGGCATCGAGAAGCACGGCCAGCTCGGTCTCGACGGCTGCGAAGGCCGTCCGCAGCGCCGCGCCGAGGCCGCGGTTACGCTCGTGCCGCACGACCCGCACGTTGGGCCGCCAGCGCGCGAAGGTTGCGGCAACGGCACCCGTCTCGTCGCTGCTTCCATCGTCGACGATCAGAAAGTGAAACTCGTATCCGCTGCCGCGATGGATCGCGAAATACTCGGAGAGCGAGGAGAGCGCCGCGGCGAAGAGGTTCCCTTCGTTGTACGCCGGGATGACGACGGTGACGCCGGTCATGCCGGACCCGCCGCCAGCGCGTTGTGCATCCGGGCAAAGTAGTCGTCGTAGTCGTTGACCACGACCGCGTCTTTATTGACGACGATACCCAGGACGTTGTCGATGCCGATGAGGCTGAGCTGGCCGATCGCGCGGCGCGCGTCGCCCTCTTCGGTCTCGTCGGCCGCAACCACGAAGAGCGAGCCGTCGACCTGCGCGGCGACCATCAATCCGTCGGATACCGCCCCGAGCGCCGGCGTATCGACGATGACCGTGCTATACGTCTTGCGCGCCGTTTCGAGCATCGACTCGAGACGCGACTGCAGCAGCGGAATCGGATTCGTGTTATCCGGATGGCTCGGCAGGATGTCGAGCCCGGGATCGAGGTGCTGAACCGCCGCGTCGAGCGTCGAGGTACCTTCGAGCACTTCGCCCAAGCCCACGTTGTTTTTGCACGCGGCAATCGTGTGCAGCGTCGGCTGCCGCAAATCGGCATCGACGAGGAGCACTCCCGGCTGCAGCGTCGCGAGCGTCTTGGCGAGGTTGAAAGCGACCGTCGATTTCCCTTCGCTGCGGCGCGCGCTCAGGACGGCAAGGGTCTTGATCGGCCGCCGGTTGCGTAAGCGCAGCGTCACGCAGAGGTGGAGGAACGCCTCCATCGTCATCGAGTGAACCCACGGAATCGCCTTGCTCTTGCGTTCGTCGAACGCGGGAATGCGGGCCACGACGGGCAAGCCGAGAATGCGGGCGAAGTCGCGGCCGGCCCCCCGGCGCTCGATCAGATCGAGGATGTAGACGACCGCCAGACCGAGCAGCACGCCGAGGACGATCGCGATCGGAAGGTTCGTCCGAAGGCTAGGCCGTTTTACGGCGCTATCCGCGTTGGCGGGCTGGACGACGATGATGTCGCTAATCGCCGTCGTCTTTGCAACGATCGCATCGCTGTACTTTTGCGCGAGCGCGTTATAGACGTTGGCGGCGCGTTTGGCGTCCTCTTGGAGCGACGAGAACGCGATGGCTTGCTCCGGCAGAGCGTTGACGGCCGGCTTATTGGCCTTTACCTCTCCGCGCAGCGCCTTGATTTGACCTTGGTCCCCCATAACGCGGGCGCGGTAGGTCGCCGCCTGCTGCTCGAGGCTCTGATAGAGCGGGTTGGGCGCAACCGTCGTGGAGCTGACGACTGCCTGCGGCTGTGCCGAGATCTGGGCGAGCAGCGCATCCCGCTGCTGACGCAGCGAAATGACTGCCGGGTGAGCCGGCGTGTACTTCTGCTCGGCCTCGCCGAGCTGCGCCTGGACGTCGGCGAGCTTGGTCTGCAGGTCGGTCGCGACCGGATTCTGCCCGACCTGCTTCGCGCTGTCGACGGTGCTTGACATCGCCGCGAGCTGACCGGTCGTACTGCCGAGCAACGCTTGCGCTTCGCGAACGTCAACGGTGAGCTGATCGATCTGTAAGTTCAGCTGGCTGACCCGGGAAACGACGTCTTGTGCGTGGGCCGTCGCATCGATATAGCCGTGGGCCGATTGAAACTTGGCCAGCCGCGAGGCACTATCGTGCATCTCCTTCGCGGCGTCGGGCATCTCTTTGGAGAGGAAGCCGATCGCGGCCACGGCCTGAGAGCGCACGAAGTCGCGCTCTTCTTCGACGAACGCGTTTGAGAACGCGTTGGCGATCTCGGCCGATCGTTCGGGCGACGACCAGGTAACGTTAAGGTTGAGCAGAGACGTATTGACCACCGGCTGCACGCTGACGTTGGCGAGCAGCTGCTTCGGCGTCGCCTTGACGTTGAGCTGGTCGATAACGCTCGTCGCAATGTCGCGTTGCTGAGCAAGGGCAGCAAACGTCTCCGCCGACTGCTCGCCGCTCTGCAGCACGAGCGCATTGAGGACCGGCAACGCGGTCGTATTATCGACCGGAGCCGTCGACGTGTCCGAGCGGCCCGCCAAGAGGCGAACCGTCGTCGTATAGGATTTAGGCGCGATCAGCGTCCCGAGGGTCACGATCAGCGCAAAGCCGCCCGCAACGGCAACGAAGAGGCGCCAACGCTTCAGAATCGCGCGGTAGAGCCGTTCTACGTCGCGCCCCTCATGAAACTGCGGCTGCCCTTCAAATCCGGCCAAACCGTTGTGCTGGCCGTTGTATGGCATCATTTCCGACATCGCCGTTCCATCGTACGCCGAGCGGGACGCCTTCCGTAAGGACGAGTCTGCTCAACGGCCGGGACCTTTGCAACGGGGTCTTGTTTCCTTGCCCGGGGGTCACGGGCGATGGTGCTAAGGACTCTCCAATATGCCGCCTGCCTCTGCGTATGATTTGAGCATCCATGGCGACACGCATCGTCGAACGCCCCATTCCGGCGCGCAAATCCGTTATCGGGGCCGCCCCTCGCGCCTATCCGGCAAAGTGGATCGCCATTCTGCTCGCGACGGACGTCGCGCTCTTTATCGTAGCCTCAGGCCTCGGCGCGCTGATCGGCTTCCACCACTGGAACTCGGTCCGGATCGTCAGCCACCTGCTGATCGCCGACGCGATCTTCGTCGGTCTCTGGGTGCTCGTCTTCGACCGCCTCGGACTCTACCGCCGGACCTACGCGCTTTCGATGAAGGACGAGCTCTACTATACCGTCGCGGCGCTGATGCTCGGCACGATCCCGCAGATGGTCTTATTTACCATCTACCCGGAGATCTCGACCTCGCGCGTCGCGCTCATCTTCGCCCTCATCTTTTCCATTCTCATGGTCGGGACCGCGCGTGCGGCTCTGCACCACTTCCGAAATCAGGAGTGGTTCAAAAGCCGGCGGAAAGTAAGCATCGTCGGAACCCACGAGAACGTCGATCGCGTTCTCACCAGCCTGGAGCTCTCCGCCGGAACCCAGACGCAGCTGATCGTCGTCGACGACTATGCCGAGGCGATCGAGCGGATCGACCTGACCCGGGACCCGAACCTGAATCGGATCGAGTGGCTCAATCACGCTCGCCGCTGGGGCTGCGACTCGCTGATCCTCACCGAGATGATTCCGCCTTCGTTGATGACGCACGTTCTCGAGGTCGCGGCCGCGGACCGAATCCGGCTCGCCTTCGCCCCTCCGAAAGTCACGCGCTACAGCTACGACCTGTCGCTGCAGACCGACGGCCGGCAGGTGCTGATCGTGCCCGCGCGGCTGCGTGCCTGCACGCCGCGCGCCCAGCTGCTCAAACGCTTGACGGACATCGCCTTTACCTTCCTCGCCGTGGCGCTCTTCGCGCCGGTCATGGTGATCGCCGCAATCGCGATCGTCATCGACTCCGGATTCCCGATCCTTTACGCACAGGAACGAGTCGGGCTCGGCGGCAAGCCGTTTAAAATTCTAAAGTTTCGCTCGATGCGCCAGGACGCCGAACGCGAAGGCGGTGCCGTCTGGGCGACGACCCAGGACCCCCGAAAGACGCGCATCGGCGCGTTCCTGCGGCGCTTCTCCATCGACGAGCTTCCGCAGCTCTTCAACGTGCTGCGAGGGGACATGTCGCTGGTGGGACCGCGGCCCGAACGCCCGGTATTCGTCGACCTGTTTCGCTCGACGATGCCTCGCTACGACGAGCGGCACCTCGTACGGCCCGGCATCACCGGATGGTCGCACGTTCACATGAAAAGGAACGTCGATACTTCCGCTGCCGGCGAACGGCTCGAATACGATCTTCAATACTTGGAAAGCTGGTCGATCTATCTCGACATAGCCGTACTCTTTCAAACGCTCTGCGAGTTCTTGTTCCACCGCGCCGCATGAACCGAAAGGTACGCGTCCTCCACATCTCCCCGTCGATTCGCGGCTACGGTGCCGAGCGGCTCGTCGTCGAGCTGCTCTCTCATCTAAAGGCGGGCGACGTCGAGGCCGCGCTGCTGACGATCTACGAACCGCCGGCCGAAATTCGCGCCGCGCTGCCGTTCCCGATCTTTCACGCCGGGCGCAAAAATCGAAAGGATCGCCTCTTCCTCTGGAGGCTCGTGCGCGAAATCCAACGCTTCGCGCCGGATATCGTTCATACGCACACGCACGTCGGCCGCTACTGGGGAAGAATCGCAGCGATCTGCGCGGGCGTCCCTCGCATCGTTCACACCGAACATAACCCCTGCGATTTTAGGAAGAAGTCGCCCGTCGAATCCTTCGCCGATTGGATTCTCAATCGCGGCACCTCGCGAATCGTGACCTTCTTCAACGAGCAGGGCAGCCGGCTCAGCCGCCTCGAGCGCTACCCCATGCAGAAGATGGTGATGATTCCCAATGGCCTGGAGTTTCCGGAGCCGTCCGACGACCGGCTGGCGGCGCGCGCGCGCCTTGCCATCCGCCCGGACGAGTTCGCGATCCTGCTCGTCGGCCGCATGGAGTACCAGAAGAATCACATTCTCGCGCTGCGCGCGTTCTCGGCGCTCTATCGTCCAACGCGCGAGAAGGCGCTGCTCTTCTTCGTCGGGGCCGGTGAGAACGAAGACATGCTTCGCGGCCTCGCGCGCGCGCTCAACATCGCCGAGCGAGTCCGCTTTTTGGGCTATCGCACCGACGTGCCCTCGCTTTTACCGGCCGCAGACCTGCTCTTGATGACGTCCTGGTTCGAGGGAATGCCGCTTGCGCTGCTCGAGGCGATGACCGCCGGAATCCCGGTCGTGACGACGCCGTGGCTGGGTGCCAACGACATGCTCGAGAACGGGCGCTACGGTTTTCTCGCCCCCGATTTCGAACCGTTCAACGTCGCCGCCCAGATCGAGCGCGCGATCGCGCGCCCGACGATTCGCCGCAACGTTGCCGAACGAGCGAAACACTACGTCCGCGCCGAATACGGCGTCGATCGAATGGTCGACGCTCACCGGCAGCTCTACCTCGAGCTCTCCGGCAAAGCATCGTGAGCGCGGGCCGCCTGATCCTCGTAACCTCTCGCTTTCCCTTCGGGAGCCAAGAGGCGTATCTCAACGTCGAGCTCTCAGAGCTCGCGCGGTATTTTAACGACGTCGTCGTCGTACCCGTGCGGCCGCCGGCGTCGCCCGCACGCCACCGCGTGCCCGCGAACGTTACGGTTTTAGAGTGGCCGCTGATCAACGCCGAGATTCTCCGCCGAGCGGCGCGGGCTGCGGCCGCGGCCCCCCTGCGCGCGGTTGCGACCTTTGGAAAGATCGTCGCTTCTCGCGACCCGGGCCGGCTCAAGAACCTCGCCGTCTTCGTGAAGGGACTGGCCCTGGGACAGTGGGCCGCGGAGAACCGCGCCGGCCACATCCACGCCTATTGGATGTCGACGCCGTCGACCGTCGCCATGGTCGCGGCCAAGACGAGCGGGCTTTCTTGGAGCGCGACGGCGCATCGCTGGGATATCTACGAGCGCAACGCCTTTGACGTCAAAGAGAGCAGCGTCGAGTACGTGCGCGCGATCTCGGCTCGCGGGGCGCAAGATCTTCGAGCGCGCATGCCGCGTCTCGACGGGCGAATCGCCCACCTGCGTCTCGGGATTCGGATACCCCCGTACGCGGCAAAACGCGCGTGCGCAAGCGCGGACTTTCGCATCGTATGTCCCGCCGCGCTCGTTGCGGTCAAGGGACACTCGGTGCTCCTCGGTGCCCTCACACAGCTAAAAGACTCAGGCGTTCCGGTGCGCTGCACGCTCTACGGCGTCGGCCCGCTTCAAGCAGAGCTCGAAAGCGAGGTCGCGGCCCGCGGGCTCGGAAAGCACGTCGAATTCGGCGGGTTCGTCCCGCAAAGCCGGCTGCACGATCTCTACCGCGCCGGCACCTTCGACGCAATCGTTCTGGCAAGCCGGAATGCCGGCGAGAAAATGATGGAAGGCATTCCCTCAGCTTTGCTCGAGGCGATGGCCTTCGGACTTCCGATCGTTGCCACGAACTCCGGAAGCGTGCGCGAAGCCATCGATGCGCGCTGCGCGATGTTGGTCCCCGCCGACGATCCGAGCGCTTTAGCGGCGGCGCTTCTAGACGTCTATCGAAACCCCGAATCGGCGCGAGCGCGCGCCGAACGAGCCTACGAGCTCGTCGCCAAGCGGCACGACGTTCGCGCGCAAATGCGCGACCTCGCCGCAGCGCTGCACGGAAAGGAACGCGCATCTTGAACATTTCAATCATCGGGCTCGGCTACATCGGCCTTCCGACCGCGGCCTTGCTCGCGCAGTGCGGGCATCGCGTCTACGGATACGACGTCAATGCCAAGCTTCGCCACGCTCTCCAGCGGGGCGAGGTCAACGCGGCCGAAGAGCCGGTTCGTCAAGCCGTCGTCGAGGCGCTCGAAAGCGGACGCCTTCACGTCGTAGACGGCATTCCGAGCGCTCAGGCGTACATTCTCTGTCTGCCGACTCCGACGCACGAAGGCAAACCCGATCTTCACTTCGTCGAGGACGCCGCCGCCGAGGTCGCCGCGATGGCGAAACCCGGCGCGATCCTCGTCCTCGAATCGACCGTTCCTCCCGGCGCGACCGAGCGCATCTTCGAACGCGCTCTCCGCGAAGCCGGCAAGTCGATCGACGATTTCCACATCGCTCACTGTCCGGAGCGCGTGATTCCGGGCGCGATCATGGAAGAGCTGCGCACGAACGGGCGCGTCGTCGGCGGGCGAACGCCCCAGGACGCGCGGATCGTCGCCGACCTCTACTCGTCGTTTTGTCAGAGTTCGATCGCGGTTACCTCGACCCACACCGCGGAGTTCGTAAAGATCGTCGAAAACACGTATCGCGACGTCAACATCGCGTTCGCCAACGAGTTGGCGATCGTTGCCGAAGAGCTCGACATCGACGTCTGGGAGACGATCTCGATCGCCAACAAACATCCGCGAGTCGATATTCTGCAGCCCGGCCCGGGGGTCGGCGGCCACTGCATCCCCGTGGACCCGCACTTCCTCTCCGACGCAAACCCGTTCGTCACCGAACTCGTCCAGGCGGCTCGGCGCGTCAACGACCGCATGCCGCACCGCATCGTCCGCCGGATCTGCGAGCTGGTCGAACCGGCACGCGGGCGCAAGGTCGCGCTGTTGGGGGCGGCCTACAAAGCCGACGTCGACGACGCTCGCGAGAGCCCGACGGTCCGCATCGACGCGCTTTTGCGCGAGCGCGGATACACGACCTCGATCTACGACCCGCACGTTAAACACTTCGAGCAGCCGCTGTCGCGCACGCTCGCTGAGGCGGCGGCCGATGCCGACGCGCTCGTCCTCGTCACCGCGCACAGCGCGTTCCGGAGCATTCGACCGGCGGAGATGGTTTCGCTGATGCGAACCCCTCGGCTCGTCGACACCCGCAACTTCTTTGAAGCGATCGAGTGGGAAAACTGCGGATTCGCATGCTATCAGCTGGGCCGCCCATTACGCCGGGTCGCCGCGCGCGCGGTGGCATGAGCCTACTGCGCCGTATCGCGCTGGGATTTCCGGTCAGCAGCTGGTCGCACCGGCGCGCTTGGTGCGTCGACTCGCTGGCGCAACCCGGGGCACGACGCTACTTCATCGAGTGGAATCCCGACGGCGGCGTCTACGGCGAAGATTTCGACGGCGCCCCGCGCGACGACAACCGGGTTCTGCTCAGCGGGCCGCAGCGATACTACCATCCGATTCGCATCGCGCAGTTCGCGCTGCACCGCTATGGCGTTTGGTGCACGAAACGCGATGGCAGCGCGCGCGCCGACTTTCTCGCGCAAGCGGACTGGCTGCGCGATCGTCAGAGCGGCGACGGAGTGCCCGGACTCTACGTCTTCGATTTTCCATGGAGCAAATACGGGGCACCGCCGGGATGGTCTTCGGCCATGGCCCAAGGCGAGGCGATCTCGGTGCTGCTGCGCGCACACCACCTCGAGCCGAACGCCGGCTATGCCGATGCCGCCGTCCGCGCATCCCTTCCGTTTGGCTCGGGGATCGACCGCGGCGGCGTCGTCTGGGAGTCGGGAGACGAGATCTTCTTCGAGGAGATCGCCAACCGTCACGCTCCGCACGTGCTCAACGGCTGCATCTACGCGCTCTGGGGAATCTGGGAACTCTGGAAAGTCACCGACGAACCCTGGCTGCGGGAGCGAATCGAACGCTGCGTTGCGACGCTGAGAGCGTGGCTGCCGCGCTACGACACCGGCTGGTGGTCGCTCTACAGTCTGCTGCTGAGCGCCACCGGACAGCCGCACCTCGCCACGCTGAAGTACCATCAGTTTCACATCGCCCAGCTGCGCGTTCTCGGGAAAATGTTCGACGAACCGCTCTTCGATCGGGCGGCAGACCGCTGGAGCGAGTACGCGCTGCGGCGCGCCTCGCGGGCTCGACTGGTCGGCAGCACGCTGCTCAGCCTGCCCGAACGCTTCTTAGGGCGCGATACCGTTCTCGGAGGAGCTCACACGTGAAGGTCGCCGTCGTAACCCATTTCTATCCGCCCGAGCCGGGTGCGGGGGCGCTGCGCGTCCGCTCGATGGTCGATGCCTTCGCGGCCGCCGGACACAACGTGACCGTCGTTACGACCTATCCGTCGTTTCCCCAAGGGAAGTTTGCACCCGGCCCGCGACCGGCGATCCGCGTCGAAGAGTCGGGACGCATCCGTATCGTCCGGCTCGGCTCGATTCTCATCCCGAAGATGCCCGGCGGGCGGCTTCTTCACTGGCTGTCCGCGGCGCTCTCGTCGTCTCTGTACCTGTTGACGACGCGCGAGCGCTTCGACGTCGTCGTGATGAGCTCTCCGCCGATCACGCTCTCACTTCCGGCGCTCGTCGGAGCCACGCGTCACCGCGCGCGGCTGATCGTCGACGTGCGCGACGTCTTTCCGGATATCGGCGTCGCGATGGGGGTCTGGAAGAAGGACAGCCTCGTGGTGCGGGTACTCGACAAGCTCGTGCGACGGCTCTACCGGCGCGCCGATCTCATCGTCGTCGTTACGCCGCAGGGTGCATCGCAGATCGCGAGCCGGGGCGTCGATCGCGACCGGATCGTCCTCGCGCGCAACGCCTACGAACGCAACCCCGTCGTCGCCGGCGGCGTCGCGCACGGCGATGGGTTCACCGCCGTCTATGCCGGAAACCTCGGGTTGACGACCGACGTCGACGTGCTCGTCGATGCCGCCGCACTCGTGGCGAAAGACGGCATCACGATCGAGATAATCGGAGACGGTGCCCAGCGTGCCCGTTTGCGCGAACGCGTCGAGGGTGAGCGGGTCGAGAATCTGCAAATCCGAGGCAGCTTTCCGCGGCAAGAGGCGCTCGCAATGGTTGCCGGCGCCGACGTCTCGGTGATTCCGCTGCGCAAGGGCCTGATGGAAAGCGTACCGACCAAACTCTACGATTCGTTCTCGGTCGGCTGCCCCGTCGTCGTCGTCGCCGACGGCGAGGCGATCGAAGAGGGCGCGTCGCTCGGCGCGCTCTGCTCGCCGGCGGGTGATGCGGATGCGCTAGCCGCTATTCTCCGTCAGCTCTCGCTGCTCGACAAGAGCGCCTTACGCAAGATGGGCGACGACGGCAAGTCCCGGCTGCGTAAGCTCGCCGATCGCTCGGATATCATGTCCGAGCTCGTCGGCCGTATCGCCGCTCTCTGCTGAGCGCCGACCGCGACGTTGCGCAGCAGCGCAAGCATCGCGAATATCAGCCAAGGATACTTGTACTGAAACAGGTCGATGAACATCGACACGACGGCGATCGCGAGCAATGAGGCCTCGAGCACGATCCGGTAATCGTAGTACTCGTCGTCTTTGCCGATCACTCTCAACGAGCGGAACTGCGCGTAGAAGAACCAGGCGATGAGCGCCAGGCCGATGACTCCGGTTTCGATGAGATAGTGCATCACGAGGTTGTGGGCCGGGCCGTCCCATCCGTACGGATACGGCTGGTGCGTCACCAGGTAGTAGATGTTGTACGCCTGCGTAAAGTTTCCGATGCCGTAGCCTTGCAGCGGCCGGTATTTGGCGGCCTCGAGAGCGACGGCCCAGATCGAGGTTCGGCCGGAACCTCCGGTATCGGCCGCCGATGCAAACCGCAAAAAGACCGACGTCTGCACGGTCGCAGCAAACACGGCCAGCGCTCCAAGCGCAACGGCCAGCTGGACTCGATAGCGCGAACGCAGAAAATAGTACGCAGCGATCAGGAGAATGGCCGTCAGCCCTTCGCGGGAACCGCTCACCAGGATCGCGACGAGGATCAGACTGAGTCCGCCGAGGGAGAGCAGCCGGCCGGCGATCGGTTTGACCCGCAGGGTCCACATCATCAAGATCGCCGCCGGGAAGATCAGCGCATCGGAAAAGTGGTTTGGGTCGATTTGGTACTGCCCGACGTGAATGATCAGGCGGCGCATAACGGCGCTCTCCTGCCT
>DATAQH010000350.1:0-6149 GCA_036264815.1 Candidatus Cybelea sp. | reverse complement strand
CACACCACCTATAGCGACGGCGACGACACGCTCGAGGCGATGATTGCCGCCGCCGCAGCGCGCGGCTACGAGTACCACGCGGTCAGCGACCACTCCGGCGGCAGACGAAAATTCGGAATGGACGCCGCAGCGGTGCGGCGGCAGCGGGAGGAGGTCCGTGCGTTGAGCGAGCGCTACGGGATCGCGACGCTCTGCGGCAGCGAAGTCGACATTCTGCCCGACGGCTCGCTGGACTTCGACGACTCCGTCCTCTCGCAGCTCGACATCGTGATCGGTTCGGTTCACAGCGCGACGGCGCAATCGCGCGAGGAGATGACGGCGCGACTGATCCGCGCCTGTGAGAATCCCTACGTCAACGTCATCGGCCACCCCACGGGCCGGCGGTTTGAGGGATCGCCCGGCTACGATTTCGATTACGACGCCGTCTTCGCGGCGGCCGCGCGCACCGGAACGGCGCTCGAGATCGACGGCCAGGCCGCACGCCTCGATCTTCCAGCCGCGCTCGCCCGCAAAGCCAAGAGTTTCGGCGTAACGTTCTCGCTCGATAGCGACGCGCACCGCACCGGGGACTTGAATGCGACGGAGTTCGCGGTCGGGCAGGCGCGCCGAGCCGGCCTCGTAGCGGGGGACGTGCTTAACGCGCGGCCGTTGGCAGAGGTGCGCCGGTTCGTCGCGCGCAAGCGTAGCGCCGCGTGATCGAAACGCTGCGCACCGCCACGCCCGACGCGGCCGTCACGGGAGCCAGGTTCGTTCGCACCGCGCGAACCCGCGGCGAGTGGACGAACCTCGTCTTCGTCCACGGCGTTGGTTCGACCGCAGCGATCTGGGATTCACAGCTGGAAGCGTTTGGCGACGACTGCCTCTCGATCGCCATAGAGCTGCGTGGAAACGGCGCGCTGCTGCCCGACCCCGCTCCGGCGCTGATCACGCGCCGCGGCTTTGCCCTGGACGTCCTTACCGTTCTCGACGAGCTCGATGTCGAACGCTTCACGCTCGTCGGCTGCAGCCTCGGGGGCGTCGTCGCGTTCGAGTTATGGGGGCTAGTCGAACGCCGATTCGACGCGCTCGTTACGCTCGGAAGCTTCGCGCGTTATCCCGACGGGGAGCGCGTCGCGCAGACGATTCGCGCGGCGGTGCTCGACGCCGGCAGCATGGCGGTCTTTGCCCAGCGCCGCGCCGCGCAACTGGGCTTACCGCCTCAGCGGATGGCCGAGACGATCGATCAGATGGCGTGCAAGTCGGTGCCTTCGTACCTCGCCTCGACGACCGCCACTTGGACTGGCGACTACACGCCGATCCTGTCCTCGATCACCGTACCGTCGTTGATCGCGTTCGGTGAGTTCGATCCGGTTGCGCCCCGCGAACTGTCGGAGGAGATCGCCGCCGGCATCGGAGACGCGGCGCTGGCCGCCGTACCGAACGCCGGCCACGTCGCCAATGCGGACAACCCGGCCGCGTTCAACGCAATGCTGCGCGATTTCTTGACGCGCCTGCATTCCTAAGGAATCCGGCAAGACGTTCGCCTACGGATCGTTTGGCCCGCTGGTCGCGATCGGTGCGCTTGCCATGCTGGGCGCGACGCCGGCGCCGTTTGCGGGAGGCGCCCCGTGGAGCGACGCGCAGATTGCGTCGTTGGACGCGCGTCTCGATCGCGCGCTGCGGGCCCCCGCGCTGCGGGGCGCGCAGGTTGGATTTCTCGCCGTCGATGCCCGGCGCGGCACCGAGGTTTACGCCCGAGATGCCGACGGTGCGTTCGCACCAGCGTCGTCCTTCAAACTGCTGGTGGGATCGGCGGCGCTGCGATATCTCGGCGCGAGTTTTACCTTCGTGACGACGGTGAGCGCCGATACGGTCATCGGCGGCGCAACGCTCCCCGGTAATCTCTATTTGCGCGGTGGAGGCGACGCGCACCTGAGCACGGACGATCTGCGCTCCGCGGCGGCCGCGCTTTTCAGGGCCGGCCTTCGCCGCGTCGACGGGGCGTTGATCACCGACGCTTCGCACGATGACGCGCAGCGCTATGCGCCGGGCTGGTCCTGGGACGATCTGCCGTACGGCTACGCGGCAGCCGTTTCTGCGCTCGAACTCGAGGGCGGGACGGTGCACGTCTACGTCACCCCGGGTGCGGCCGCGGGTGCGCCGCCGCAACTGCGCATCCAACCGCAAAGCGATGCGTTCGTTATCGAAAACCGGGCGACGACCGCCGCGGCGGGCTCCGACGACACGACCGACGTCGCGCGTCCGTGGGATTCGCCGCTGACGATCCGTGTCGTCGGGAGCTACCCCGCCGGCGCGCCGGAATCCGACGACCTCGCGCCGAGCGTTCCGGATCCGGAGCGCTACGCCGGTGACGTTTTCCTGCGCGCGCTGCGCGATGCAGGCATCGTGGTCGCCGGCGGCGTTCGCAGCGGCGTTACGCCGGTACGACGGAGCACGCTCTGGCAGCACGACTCGGTTGCGCTGCCGCAGCTTCTCTCCGAGTTCTGGCTACCCAGCGACAACCTGATGGGCGAACTCTTTCTCAAGGAGCTTGGCGCATCTCAGGCGGGCGAACCGGGAACCTACGCGAAGGGCATCGTCCTGGAACAAGAGTACCTGCGATCGCTCGGTATCGATCCCGCGACGGTCGCGATCGCTGACGGTTCGGGTCTGTCCGTGTACGATCGCGTCACGCCGCGCGACCTCGTGACGGTTCTGCGCAGCGACTGGAACGGTTCGGCGCGCGGGAGCGTGCTCGCGGCACTGCCGGAGGCGGGCGTACGCGGAACGCTAAAGCGGGACTTCGCGGGAAGCGCCCTCGCGGGAAGGCTGTACGCGAAGACGGGATCGATGCGTCACACGCGGGCGCTGTGCGGATATATTGACGCGACGGCTCACGGTCCGGTTGCGTTCTCGCTGCTCGTCAACGGCTGGCTCGGTGACGACGAACCCGGCGGTGCCGCGGCGTTGGCCGCCGCCGAAGCGGATCTGCTCTCGGCCTTCCTCTCGAACGAGACTCCCTAGCCGCCGATGCGCCGTGCGCCCGCGTAGAGATTCGCGCGATGGCCCCGCACGAAGCCGGCGAGCGTAACGTCGAACTCCCGCGCCAGGTCGACGGCCAGACTGCTCGGCGCTGAGACCGAACCTACGACCGGAATACGCGCCATCAAGCTCTTCTGCAAGATCTCGTAGCTCGCGCGTCCACTGACCAAGAGGATGCAGCGCGCAAAAGGCAGGCGGCCGTTGAGCAGCCCCCAGCCGACGAGTTTATCGACGGCATTGTGCCGCCCGACGTCCTCACGTACTGCTAGAACTTCCCCGTTCTCGGTGAAGAGCGCCGCAGCGTGGAGGCCCCCGGTCGACGCAAAGACTCGTTGCGCGGCGCGCATCCGTTCCGGGAGTTCGTAAAGCAACGCGGCATCGATCGTTACGTCATCGTCGATCGGCGTGACGCCAAGGTCCCGAAGGGAATCGAGCTGCGCGCGGCCGCAGACGCCGCACGCGCTGCCGATCGTGAAATGGCGCTCGAAGCGCGAGAGATCGCCCGCGATCGCGCCGGCGCGGCACTCGACCGTGACGACGTTGTACTGCTGCTGCGGATCGAGCGCCGGATCCAAGCAATAGGTGATCTCCGCGATGTCGTCGCGCGAGCGAACGATGCCTTCGTCGTAAAGAAAGCCGGCCGCGAGCTCGAAGTCATTACCGGGAGTTCGCATCGTTATCGCGAGCGTCCGCATGGCGGCGCCCTCACCCAAACGCAGCTCGAGCGGCTCTTCGGTCACGATCTCGTCGCGTTTGCGCGTGCGTTTTGCGCCTTCGAGGGCGAGGACGTCGCCCTCGACGCTGCGGCCGGGACGCGTCGCCTCCATTACGATTCCTTCTCCTCCGGACGGTTCTGCACGTAGGAGTACCCGAAACGCCCCTTGATGCAGAGGTGGCCGCTGGTGACGTGGTTTTCGATTGGCGAGGTCACCTTGACGATCTCGTTGTCGGCGACGTGAAGGGTCAGGCGGCAGCCCACGCCGCAGTAGGAGCAGATCGTATCGGTCTTCGTCTGACCGGCCTCGTTCCACTCACCGCGCGAGCGCAGTTCGTGCTCCGACGAGAACATCAGCGCACCCGTCGGACAGACGCCGATGCAGTTGCCGCAGTACACGCACGCCGAATCCGGAAGCGGGACGTCGTACTCCGTGGAGATGTGCGCGTCGAATCCGCGGCCGGCAACCGCTATGGCGAAGGTGTTTTGAGCGTCGGTTCCGCAGGCCTCGACGCACTTGTAGCAGAGAATGCACTTCGCATAGTCGCGCATGTAGAGCGCGTTGTCGATCTTCGGGGGCTGCGTCACCGTCGCCGCTTGCGGACCGTATCGGTCCGGATCGGCACCGTAGGCTTCGCAGTACTGCGCCATCGCGGGCGCGGTCGAAACGTCGACGCTCGAGGCGAGAAACTCGAGGACCATCTTGCGGCTGTGACGGACTCGATCCGAGTCGGTTCGAATTTTCATTCCCGCCTCGGCGCGCCTGGCGCACGCCGGAACGAGCGCACGCGAGCCTTCGAGCTCGACGACGCAGACGCGGCAGGCATTGACCGGAGTAAGCGACTGCAGGAAGCACAGCGTCGGCGTTTCGACGCCGGCCTCGCCGAGCGCGTCCAGGATCGTTGCCCCGGCCGCAACGCCGGCCGGCCGGCCATCGATGGTTATTTCGATCGTCTCGTCGTTCACGCTGGCGCTCCGAAGACTCCGAGGTTTGCGCGGGCCGACTCGACGACGCCGGCGGCGGTCTGTCCGAGCCCGCAGATCGAGGCGTCGCGCATCACCGCGGCGATCTCCGGCAGGAGGGTGACGTCGCGCCGCTCGAGCGCTTCTTCTTGCCGCACCGTTCCCACACGGCACGGGACGCACTGTCCGCAGGATTCTTCCCGGAAGAAGCGCGCGATGCGAAGGACGGTTTGCTCGAGGTCCGCACGATCGTCGAAGAGCATGACCACGCCGGAGCCGAGCGTCGCTCCGGCCGCACGCGCGTCTTCGAAGGTCAAACGCAGATCGAGCGACTGCGGCGAGAGAAAAACGCCGGCCGCGCCTCCGAGCAGAATCGCTTGCAGCGGCCGGCCGCCGGCGACGCCGCCCGCTAGCTCGATGAGTTCGCGCAAGATTATCCCGTGGGGAACTTCATAAAGCCCCGGCCGCGCAATCGAGCCGGAGAGCGAGAAAAGCCGCGTCCCCGTCGAGCCCGCCGTTCCGACCCCAGCAAACGAGGCGCCCCCGTCGCGCAGAATCGGCAGCAGGTTCGCGAGCGTTTCGACATTGTTGATCAGCGTCGGCCTTGCGAAGAGTCCGGCTTGCGCGGGAAACGGCGGCTTGTTACGCGGCTCTCCGCGCTTGCCTTCGATCGAGTTGAAGAGCGCCGTCTCCTCGCCGCAGATGTACGCACCGGCGCCCCGCCGCAGGTCGATCTCGAAGCGATACCCGCGTTCCATGACGTTCTCACCCAGCAGGCCGTTTGCGCGCGCCTTCTCGAGTGCATTCTCGAGCCGCTGCGCCGCGAGCGGATACTCGCCGCGCAGATAAATATACCCGCGCTCCGAGCCGATCGCGTAGCCGGCGATCGTCATCGCCTCGATCAGCGCGAACGGATCGCCCTCCATCAGCACGCGATCTTTGAAGGTTCCCGGCTCCGATTCATCGGCGTTGCAAACGAGGTAGCGGGGTGCGGCGGGCGCGTCGGCGACGGCCTGCATCTTTGAGGCGGCCGGAAAGGCGGCGCCGCCACGTCCGAGCAGCTTCGCCGCGGCAACTTCTGCGATGACGCCTTTGGAACCTAACTCGAAGGCGCGCGCGAGCATCGCGTAACCGCCTGCAGCGAGATAGTCGCGCAGACTTTCGGGGTCGATCCGCCCGACGTTGCGTAACAGGCTCAAATGCGTGCCGGCGGCGCGCGTCGGTCGACGAGCGCTCGCAGCGCCGTCTTCTCTCATCGCTCGAACGATGGACGACGCGGCGGCCGGCGCGACCGGAAGCATGGACGGCGCGACGCCGGATTTCGCGATCAGGGCGGCGGGTGCGCGATCGCACAGACCGAGGCAAGGCGTGCGAACGAATGCCGCGCCGGCGGCTTCGAGCTGCGCGCATATCTCCTGCGCGCCGGCCGGTATGCAGGCGATGTCGTCGC
>DATAQH010000307.1:0-3216 GCA_036264815.1 Candidatus Cybelea sp. | reverse complement strand
GCAGGTATGGAATCTCGGCAGCCTCGGCACGACCGATCAACGCGCGAACAGCATGACCGATATGTTCGACTTCAGCCAGAGTCCGCTGCCGTTCAAGAAAGTTCCGGCGAAATACTCGAGGTCGTTCTTCGAACGCCAGCCTTCCTCGAACCAGCCGCCGGACACGAACTAAGCCATCGCGTAGCGCTCGGCGGCCCAAGCACCGCCGAGCGGGACTTTTGTCCCATTCGAAATGGTACTTTCGTACTGGGTGTCGAAGGGCGCCCCTCGTCCGGTCCATCGCGCCGGATGTTGGGGGGAGATTGGACTTGCGAGACACCCTGCGTCTTTCATATTGCACTGCGCTAGCGGCGTCGCTTGCCCTTGGGGCATGTTCGGGAGGCGTTACGCCCGCGGTTTCGCCGGCCGGGGCGCCGCACGGCGCGCTGCTACGGCCGAACTCGACGACCTTTTACGGCTGTCCCTCGTTCAAAGGTCATCCGTACGACGACGTCATTACCAATGCCCGAGTCGATAAACACAGCGCCGATTACATCAACTCGATGATCCAGGCTGGAAACACGGCCGGCTTCTACGCTTCGATCGGCAACGAGCAAATCAACCTCGCGGATAAGAACACGCCGCTGCTCACGGTTCAGCCGAAGGTCAAGTTCCACCAGTTCCCGGTGCCCTACCCTTGGCTTTCGAATTTCTTCATCGAGCCGACGAGCGATCATCACGCGGTCGTCGTGCAGACGCAAAGCTGCCGCGTGTACGAATCCTACGGCACGACCTACGCATCGGGGTCGCTCGGCGCCTACTGCGGTGCCAACTGGAAGCTCCGCGGCCACTTCAAGGCGATGCCGCCGGGGACTCCCTCGGCCATGGCGTCCGGCCTCTCGCTCTTTGCGGGAATGGTGCGCTGGGAGGATTACCAATCGGGTGCGATTACGCACGCCCTCGACTGGACCGCGATCGCGCACACCGTCTCGGAGGACGGCTTCGTTAAGCCGGCCAGCGATACGGATCACTTGGCGTTTTACGGGTCCAGCGCGTATCAGCTGCCGTACGGTGCTCGCTTGCGGCTGAAGGCGTCATTCGACACGTCGGGTTTGGGCCCGCAGGCGACGATGGTGATCGATGCGATGAAGACCTACGGAATTTACCTGGCGGACACTGGTACGAGCAGCAACGGCCTCTATTTCTCCAACGAGGAAAACGGCGAGAATCCCTGGAGCTGGTCGGACCTTTCGGCGCTCGACCAAATAAAGCTGAGCGACTTCGACGTGATCAAGCTGCCCAAGCTTCAGAGCGCCCCCTAAAGAAGCGGGCCCGCAAATGCCGGATCTCTCGCTCGCGGCGGCGGCGTTGACCGCTTGCGGCCTTTTCGGCGCGAACGGCGCGTACACGCAGAGCGTATCCGCGTCGTCGGTCGATCCCAATAGCCAGCGCTACATCAAGTCGGCGATCGGCGCCGGCGCAAGCAGCGGCTTCAGCATCGCCGCCAAGCCGGTCGAGTTCGTGAACCTCGCGGATAACCGCACTCCGACGTTTCGCGTGCGCCCGAAGGTGCGCTGGCACACCTTTAGCGTCCCCTACCCTTGGGGTCCCGGCTTTCGGATCGAGCCCTTGAGCGACGCGCACGCGATCGTCGTGCAGACCCAGAGCTGCCGCCTCTACGAGCTGTACAACGCGAGCTTTGCCGCCAACGTCCTCTCGGCGTACGGCGGAACGGTTTGGAATCTGCGAAGCCCGTTTGCGACGCTGCCTGCCGG
Source organism: Candidatus Cybelea sp. (assembly GCA_036264815.1). Classification (GTDB taxonomy): domain Bacteria; phylum Vulcanimicrobiota; class Vulcanimicrobiia; order Vulcanimicrobiales; family Vulcanimicrobiaceae; genus Cybelea. Next base: position 1,462 of record DATAQH010000307.1, on the reverse strand, counting down.
GAAGTCGTCGGCGATGGCCTCCGGCCTCTCGCTCTACGCCGGCGCCGTTGCTTGGGAGGAGATCGCGCGCGGCGTCGTTCCCCACGCGCTCAACATGGCGATCGCGGCGGGGAGCGCTGCACAATGGGACTTCGTCCGGCCCGCGAGCAATGCCGAAGCGATTCCGTTCAAAGGGCATACCGGCTATGCGCTCCCGTACGGCGCACACCTTCGGCTGCGCGATTCGTTCGATATCTCGCGTTTTGGCCGGCAGAGCGCCGCGATCGCGCGAGCGATGAAGACCTACGGTCTCTACGTTGCCGATACGGCTCGATCGAACCAGCTCTACAGCCTCAACGCGCTCGACGGATCGCACCACTGGGACGCTCGCGACTTGGCTGCCCTATCCTCGATCCACCTTTCGGATTTTCAAGTGCTTTCGCTCGGCAAGATCCAGCGCGTTCCGGGCCACTAAGGGCCGCTAGAGAGAACTAACGCCCGGAGATGACCTTGGCGCCGATCTCGATCAGCATCGCGGCCGGCACGAGGATGGCCTGCGAGCAGAGCATGCCGAGGATCGATGTCAGCGAGAGGCCCGTCACCAACGCTTTGACGTCGTCGACGCTGCGATCGCCGCGCACCGCCCGGTCGGTGAGCAATGCTGAGGCCGGATCGACGATGATGTTGTACGCGATCGTCGCGAACCCGTTGACCAGTCCGCTGGAGAGCACCGCGGTACGCGCAGCCTGCGGCTGCAGGACGCTGGCGTAGGCGGCGGCGACGATGCCGACGCCGTAGACGGCGGTGACCAGCACGTTAAGCACCAGGATGTCCTTCGGAACGTTCTTGAACGACAGGTCTCGCCAACGCGTCGTCGCGCCGAACTTGAGTTCGCCGACGACGGCGGCGACGGTAGCCGGCCGAAACATCGCAAGCGCCGCCTTCGGTATGCTGCCGTTTCGCTCGAGCGAGCGAATCGCGCGCATGTAGAGCATCACGAACGTCGGAATCGCGAGCGTGCCGATCACCGTCCCCAGGGTTCCCGCGAAGACGATCGAGCGCAGCTGCCACTGATAGACGTTTAGGGAGACCTCGGCGGCGCGGTCGGAGAGCGCGCCCAGCATGGGCGTATAGAACATCTGCGCGAACCGGCTGCTGGTCGCGAAGATGTTGAAGAGCGATATCGCGGTCGCGACGCGGCCCGAGCGCGCGCCCGCCAGGCGGGCGGCGTAGGCGGCGATCGCAAGCGCTTGAACGACACAGTTGAGGGCCATGGCAAACAGAAGCTGCCACGGCCAGAACCCATCGGCCACGCTGCTAGTCTACGTGCCCGCGCCCTCGCTGCAATCAATCCTTGGTCCCCTTTCCTGGGACCTTTGCTTCTTCACCCCGCGCTACGGGCGCCTTATAGTGAGAGCGTTGGGCACGACGGCAATCTCCTCGTCAGGATTCAGCGCGCGAGCGGCGCTAGCCGCGGTCGTGG
>DATAQH010000292.1:0-13172 GCA_036264815.1 Candidatus Cybelea sp. | reverse complement strand
CACCGCTGCCGCGCCGACGACCAGCACCGCCAGCGCGTAGATGCCGAAGTCGCCGAGCTTGGGCAGCGCAAAGAACAGCTCGACCGTCAAGATCGCGACCAGCGTCAACGACGTTCCCAAGTCGGGCTGCTTGAGAATGAGCAGTGCCGGAATTGCAACCGTCAGCAACGGCTTCCAAAGTTCTTGCAGATTCTCGTAACGCCCGCGGCAGAGCACGGCAGCCAGCGAAATCGCGACGACGAGCTTGGCCGGCTCCGACGGCTGAAAGGTGCCGAGCGGTCCGAGTGAGATCCAGCGTTGCGCGCCGAGCGCGCTGTGGCCGCCGCGCAAGATAAAGATCAGCAGCAACAGATTGACGACGTACAGGCCGGGGGCCCAGCGCTGCCAGTTTCGGTAGTCGACGAGCGAGAGCCCGAACATCAGCGGCACTCCAAGTGCCAGGTAGAGTATCTGTCTCTTGAACTCGCCCCCCGCATCGGCATCGTGTAATCCGGCCGAGCGAATGCACAGCAGTCCGATGAGCGCGATGAAGATGCCGCCGAGCGCCAGCGGCCAGTTGAAGTTGCGGGCGTAACGTCGAGCGCCGCTACCGAACGCGAGGACGTCCAAGAGGCCTCAGGTCGGCGTCGGCGCTGCGGCCGCGCTTGCGGCGGCATTCTTCTTGCGCCGCCGCCGTTTGCGCACGGGCGGCGTTGCGCCGGCGGCGGCTTTCTTTTTCGGCGCGGGCGCTTCGAGGGCTGCTTCGCCTTCGACGACGGGCTGGACCGGCGCCGTTTCGGCCACCGCCTCGACCGGGGCACTGCCGTTGCTGCCATTAGCGTGGCTGCCGTTACCGTTCGGACGGTTAACCGAGATAATTGGGATGTTGGCCAGTAACGCGAGCGCGGTATCTTGCCGTTCGAAGTTAACCTCGATCCGATCGCGGTCGACTTCGACGTGCCGCGAGATCACGTCGACCAGGTCGGCCTTGAGCTTTTCGATCATCTCCGGCGCAAGCTCGAGGTGATCGGTCATGAGAACCAAACGGAGCCGCTCTTTCGCGGTCGCGCTCGAGCCCGATTGCCCGAAGAGGCGCTTGAGAAACTCGATCACGCGCGCTTTCCTCCCAAAAAGGAGCTCACCCGTTCCATGAACGACGGCTTCGAGAGGGGGGGCATCGGCGCGGGAACGTCTTCGCCGGCAACTCGCGCGGCGATGGCGTGATAGGCGGCGCCGGTCGGATTCTCTCGCCGCAGCGCGAGCGGCTCGCCCCGGTTCGTCGTCACGATAATGTCGGGTTCGTCGGCGATCACGCCAAGCAGCGGGAGACGCAGAATCGCGTTCACATCGTCGACGGAGAGCATCTTGCCCTTGCGCACGAGTGCGGGGCGCAGCCGATTGATCACCAGCTGCGGCCGAAAGCGATTGCCGAGCAGTCCGACGACGCGGTCGACGTCTCGCACCGCCGACACCTCCGGCGTGCAGACGACGATCGCTTCGTCCGCGCCGGCGACGGCGTTCTTGAAACCGAGCTCGATGCCCGCAGGACAGTCAATCAGCACGTAGTCGAAGCGTTCGCGCAGAGTCTCGATCAGCGCTTTCATCTTCTCGGTTTCAACGTCGTCCTTTTCCCGCGATTGCGCGGCCGCAAGCAGGTAGAGCGTGTCGCCGTGCTTGCTCGGAACTAGCGCGTCGTCGAGCGAGACGCGCTCCTCGAGTACGTCGAGCAGATGGTGCGTGACGCGGCTCTCCAGGCCCAAAAGAATGTCGAGGTTGCGCAGACCCACGTCGGCGTCGACGAGCACGACTTTTACGCCGCGGCTCGCAAGCGCCGTGCCGAGATTTGCAGTCGTCGTCGTCTTACCGACGCCGCCCTTACCCGAAGTCAGAACGATCGCGCGACCGAGGCGTCGAGCCGGCGCGGCCGCCTCGGTCTCGCGTTCAACGGCCTGTGTTTGGTGCACGCGCTACCCCACTTTCAACGCGTCGAGGAGACGACCGAAAAGACTCGTGCCGTCGAAGCTTGTAAAGGGTACCATCTCGCCTTCAAGACGGCGAGCGATCTTGTCGTAAATCGTCTTGAGGCGGCTCGCATCGTTGAGCACGATTGGTTCGCCGCGATTGGTCGTATCGATGACTTCTTCGTCGTCGGGAACGACGCCGAGCAGCTCGACGGAGAGGACCTCGCAGACGTCGTCGACCGACAGCATGTCGCCGCTGCGCACCATTTCGGGGCGCAAACGGTTGACGATCAAGCGAATCGGCTTGCGCTCTTGGGCGATCTTTCCCACGACCCGATCGGCGTCGCGAATCGCGCTGACCTCCGGCGTCGTGACGACGATCGCCTCGGAAGCGCCCGCGACGGCGTTTCGAAAACCGTGTTCGATGCCGGCGGGGCAATCGATCAGCACGTAGTCCGCCTGCGCCGCGGCAAGGTCGACGATCTCCGAAAACTGTTCGGTCGTGATCGCGTCCTTCTCGCGCGTCTGCGCCGCGGGCAGGATCGAAAGCGAGTCGAAGCGCTTGTCTTTGATCAGCGCTTGCCGAAGCTGGCAGCGCCCTTCCGCGACCTCGACCAGATCGAAGACGATGCGCTTTTCGAGGCCGAGCACGAGATCGAGATTGCGCAGCCCGATATCGGCATCGATCAAAATCACACGTTTGCCGCGCTTCGCGAGGGTCGCGCCGAGGTTCGCGGTCGTCGTCGTTTTGCCGACTCCGCCTTTTCCCGAGGTGACGACGATCTTGCGCGGCGTCACGTCGAGACCGCTCCAAGCGTTCCAGACGTATCGAGGCGATCGAGAGTGAGAATCGTTATCCGCCCATCACGCACGAGGGCAGCTTCGGCCACCGCCGGCCGGCTCCGCTTGCTCTCTGCATCCGCGGCGATGAACGTCGCGATGCGCAACTGGGTGGGTGAAAGATCGAGAGCGTAGATGCGCGCACTCTCATCGCCTTGTGCACCGGCGTGCGCGATGCCGCCGAGCCGCCCGAAGACGAGGATATCACCGGTCGCGATCAGTTCTGCGCCGGGATTGACGTCGCCGACGACGACGATGTTCCCATTGTGATGAAGCACTTGGCCGCCGCGCAGCGTCGAGGCGTGGTAGAGGGTCGCGGGACCCGTCTCGACGACGTGCAGCGCGGCCGGCGGCCGCGGAGTCTCGACCGGCGGCCCGCTGTGGCGGCGGACGCTCGCCTCGCCGCGGCGCCGTCGCTGAGCAATGTCGCCCCGCGCTCCCGCAAAATCGGCGACGAGCGAGCGCGCGGACTCCGACAGCGCGGGATCCGTGCGCGGCCGCAGCGCTCTCGGGCGGATCGTCTGTTCGCGCGGCGCCTCAAACGCCAGGCCCAATCTCGCGGCAAGCGCTGCGAGCTCTTCGTCGAATCCCGCGACCCCTCGCAGCGCAATTCCCGCCTCGTCGAGCACGCCGCGCAGCCGCGCCAGCTCTTCGTCCGAGGGGCAATCCGAGCCGAAGTTTACGATGGCGCCGGCGCCGCGATAGAAGCCCGGCTGCTCGGTGAGGCGAGCGTGCAGCTCCGCAAACCCCTGCGCCAGGTCGCCGGCCGACAGGGTAACTTCGAGGCCGCCCCGCCTCCCTCGCAAGAGTGCCACGCTACGCTCTCCGCGAAGAACCGGGGACAACCCCTTGTTCATCCACAAACGATTCGCAAGTTCTTGGCGTTGTCCACATATAATACACAGTGAGCCGGCGTAACCTAATCTTCGTCCGCCGGTAGAGGAATTAAGACCCGTATGCTGCGTCGCGCTATTCCCGCCCTCGTCATATTCTCACTACTCTGTGCCAGCGGTCCGGCACCGACCGGCGCCATGTCGACGCAGGCCGAAATCGCCTTGGGTCAATCCGAGGATCAGCAGATCGTTGCCGGCAGCGTGATCGAGACCGACCCGCTGCTCAACGCCTACGTCTCCGGCGTCGCCGGGAACCTCTGGAATCAGGTCGCTCGTAAAGACGTTCCCTACTCGATCAAGATCATCCACGACAGCCAGATCAACTCCTTCGCGACGATGGGGGGCTTCGTTTACGTCTACGAGGGTCTGGTCGACTTCGTGCAGTCCGACGACGAGTTGGCGAGCGTTCTCGGCCACGAGACGGGCCACATCGAGCGGCGTCACGTCATTACTACGAACTCGAAGGCCGAGATTCTGAACCTCCTTTTCGGAATCGCGTCGATGTTCTCACCAATTCTCTACGAGTTCGGCGGCCTCGCCGAGGCGGGGTTGATGGCCAAGGTTTCCCGAGAAGACGAGATCCAGGCCGATCGCTACGGCCTGCAGCTGATGTCGCGCGCGGGGTACGACCCCGAATCCATGGTGACGATGATGGCGCACCTCGGCGTGCTGCAGAACGAGCACAGCGACGCGGTCAGCAAATATCTCCAGGACCACCCCGATCCGTCGGCGCGCGTCTCTCACCTGATGGGCTATCCGGAGCTCGACCCGAAGACGATCACGTCGACGCAGGAGCTCGTCCAAGCCTCGAGCGACGAGGAGCGCGCGCGTTACTCCTTCTCGCAGATGCGCCTCGATCAGGTTTTACATACCGACCCGCAAAATCCCGAAGCGCTGCTCGAGCTCGGGCAATCCGAACTCGCGCTCGGCCTTCCGAATAAGAGCGAACAGACGCTCGCACAAGCGGCGCAGTTGGGATCTTCGCAGACGCGGGCGACCGCGAATCAGCGAATCACTGCCCTGCGTCAGATGGAAGTGCAGCGCGTCACGCTTACCAAGCCGAACCTGCCGAAACTGAAGGAGGCCGTGCTCGCCGGACAGGCCGCCCAGTATTCGGCCGCAACCGAGATTCAAACTCGGGCAACTGAGGGCAAAGATCAGCTCAAGTCGGTCCAGAGCCGCTTGGAGACGATCCAGTACGAGGTGCCGGACCTCAGCCGCGTCAACATTCGCCGCGGCAGCCGGATCGAAGCCATCGTCAAGAACCTTACCTCGATGGCGCGATCGGTCGATAGCACGCTCGGCGATGCGGGCGGCGACTCCAGCCCGATCGGCGGGGTCGGCTCGCTCGAGAAAAATAAGGAGAGCGGCCTCCTCAAAGAGAGCGCCGACATCTACGACGAGATGCTGGCACCGTTCTCGGTGAACCCGGTGCCCGCCGAGTCGCTCGAGATTCTACCCTCGTATCCGAATATGATGAACGACCTCACCCTAGCAGACGGCGAAATGCTGCGCTCGGTAGACGCGGCGCGCGCCTCGCTCACGATGCTCGACCAGTCGCTCGGCGATCTCGACGAGTTTTTCAAACAGCTCGATCACGCGCAGATGAGCTTCGGCGGTGATATCAGTCAAGCCGACTACCTTTCGGTCGCACCAATGATGAAAAAGACGGTCGACGAGCTCAACTCGGCTGCGACGGCAGCCTCCCAAGGCGCCCAGCTCTTCAACCTCGCGCGCTCGCGCCAGATCGGCGTGCGCATCACGCTGCTTGGGCTGGGAACCTCGCCGCAAATGTACTCGACGCTGCGGTACGCGCTGCAGCAGCGATTCGGTTCGCCGGGCGTCTCTTACCGGACGATGCTGCACGACAATCTGACGCCTGGCGACGTCGTCACCGCGACGATCGTCGCCGCCGATATCAAGAGCACGCCGGAGAGCATTATCGCCGAAGCAAAGAGCGCGAATCAAACGATCGTCGACGTCGCCAACTCGCATAAGATGCACGCGTGGCCGCTCGAGATATTCCTCGGCCTCGTCTACCTCGATTACACCGACGATCCCGCCAAGGAGCTGCGTAAAGCCGACGGCACGATGGCGGTCGACCTCAACAAGCTCGGTTTGTAGGGGACTGCAATTATGGCAATCGCCGGCGACGCCCGCAATCTTTTCACGATCGTACGTAAGGGAATCGACGTACGCACGGTTCACGCGCACGTTCGCAAACCGTTTCGCTTTCTGCTCTGCGGCGATCCGTCGCTCGTGGCGGGGCTGCGCGCCTTGCTGCTCGGCGGACACGATGAAGAGATCGTCCGGACCGAAGCGGCCGCCTGTCTCGAAACGATCCGCGCGGGCACGCCGCTGGCGACCGACCCAAAGGAAGTCCGTGCCGTGCTCTTTCTCGGACAGCGCAACGACTGCGCGGGCGTCGATTTCGCTCCGCTCTCGGCATTGCAGGTTCCGATTCTTGCGATTACCGTCGACGCGCTCGGCACGCCGTCGGGCCCCGCGAATCTTCCGGCGCGCGGCATGTGGGGTGAATACGTCGTGCAGTCTCTCGACGCGACTGCACTGCGGGCCCGAGTCTTTCCGCATCTCGTCGAGTCTGCCAACGGCGTCGAAATCGCGGTCGGGCGGAATCTCCCGGTGCTGCGCGAGACCGTTGCTGCCAAGCTGACGCGCGACGCGGCGCAGCGCGCGCTAAAAGTTGCGCTGGCAAGCGCGGTGGTCGATCACATACCCGTCGTCGGATTGGTGCTGGGTGCATTCGCATCGGCCGGAGATATGGTGGCGATCACCGGCATTCAAGTTATGCTCATGCTGCACATCGAAGCCGCCTACGGCCGGGAGCCCGACGTCGGCCGCACGTGGCAGCTCTTGCCGATCATCGGCGGCGGATTCGGCTGGCGCACGCTCGCGCGCGAGCTCTCCGGCTTCGTTCCGATCGCCGGGATCGCGATCAAAGGCGCGATCGCCTATGCCGGAACGATCGTCGTCGGCGAAGGCGTCACGTTCTACTACGAACACGGGCGCTATATGAGCAAGGGTCAGGCGGCCTCGCTCTACAGCCGCACGAAGGCAGACGCGCTTGCGCTCGCACGCGAGCTCTTGCGAAAGCTGCGCAATCGTCCCTGAATCTCTCGACGCGGCTTCGCAAGCCGGCGTCGTGCTCGGTTCGCTGGAAGCCCTGCGGCGCTATCCGATAAAGAGCCTGCGCGGCGAATCGCTCGACCGCGTCGAGGTGGGGCAAACGGGAATTCCGGGCGATCGAGCCGCCGCGCTCTTCGCGCGAGAGGGCGCGCGGGAAGCCAAGACATACCGCGGCAAAGAGAACGATCGGCTTCATCTGCTCGACGAGGCGGAGGGGGCGAGGGGGCTTGCGCGCGAGCGCGGCGTCGACGTCGAGATCCGCCGCGACGAGCATTTTTTCGACGATGCGCCGCTCTCGCTGATCGTCGACGCCTGGCTCGCGGATGTGAGCGCCTACACCGGCTATCCGGTGCAATGGGAGCGCTTCCGGCCGAACTTCTTCGTTCGCAGCTTCGAGCAGGGGGCGCCGCTCGAACGGGAGCTCGTCGGGCGCGAACTGCTGCTCGGCGAGGTGCGCCTGCGCGTTCGCGCTCCGATCGGGCGCTGCGTCACCGTGACGTACCACCCAAACGGCGAACCGAGCGATCCGCGAATCCTCGAGTACGTGGCGCAGCGGCGCAACAACGCGATGGGGATTTATTGCGACGTCGTCGCGCCGGGTGTCGTCGCGCGCGGCGACGCGCTGCGGCTGCTCTAAACTGCTTCTCAAAACAAACGAGGCGCCGATTTTTATCCTCGGCGCCTCGCGTCCCACACCCACACCCGGTGTGCGCCTAGAATAGCGCCGCGCGCCGACGGGCGCCCTAGCTAAAGCTAACTAGACCACACGGCACTTCCAATCGGTACGTCCAATCGGGACAGGCTTCGCCGCTGGGCGAACGCTAAAGCGCCGTGCGGCCCTCGATCGCTTTGGCGATCGTCAGTTCGTCGGCGTAGTCGAGTTCGCCGCCGATGGGCAGGCCGTATGCGAGGCGCGTGACCGAGACGCGCAGCGGCTGGATCAAGCGGGAGAGGTAGAGCGCGGTCGCTTCGCCTTCGGCATTCGGATTGGTCGCCAAGATGATCTCTTGCGGATCTTCGCGTCCGATGCGTTCGACGAGTTCTTTAACGTGAAGCTGCGCCGGCCCAATACCGTCCATTGGCGAGATCAGTCCGCCGAGCACGTGATAGCGGCCCTTGAACGCGCCGGTGCGCTCGATCGCGTACACGTCTTTCGCTTCGGCGACGACGCAGATCGCCCGGGCATCGCGTCGATCGTCGGTACAGAACTCGCACGGATCGAGCTCCGAGAGCGAGTAGCAGACCGAACAGAAGTGAACCTTATCTTTGACGGCAAGGATCGCTTCGGCTAAGCTCTGCGCTTCGTGACGCGGGCGGTTCAACAAGTGAAAGACGAGTCGCGCCGCGGTCTTCGGGCCGATCGTCGGCAGCTTGCTGAGCTCGTTGATGAGAACGGCGACGGGGTTTGCGACCGTCGTCACATCAATCCGGGAACGCGCACGCCGCCCGTGACCGACGCCATCCGTTTCGCAGAAGCCTCATTCGCTTTGCGCAGCGCGTCGTTGACCGCGACCATAACGAGGTCCTCGAGCGTCTCGACGTCCTGCGGATCGACGGCCTCTTTCGCAATCTTCACGCGCTTGAGCGTTTGGTCGCAGGTGACGTCTACGGTCACCGATCCCCCGGCGGCGCTTCCGGTTACGACGGTCGCGGCGAGCTCTTCTTGGGCCTTCGCCATTTCGGCTTGCATCTTCTTAACCTGGGCCATCAACTGCGCTTGATTCATCTACAGACCTTTCGGGGTGTTAGGGACCTTAGCGTATGCGCTCGTTCGCATAATCGAAGAGCGCGTCGGGATCGTCGCTTTGGAGGCTGCGTTCGGCTGCGCCGGCGCCCGTCGGAGCCGGGGCCTTTGCGCGTCCGGCGCTCGAATCCACCCGCAGCGTGACGCGCAGCGGAACGCCCAACACGTCGGCGATCGCGCCTTCGATGATCTTGACATGCTCGCGCAGCGCGTCGGCGCTCCAGCTATTGGGAAAACTCAAGACGATAGCGTTGCTTTCGAGCGACTCAATCGCCGCCCGCGACAACGGCGCCCGCAAGGATTGGCGCTCGCTTTCGATCTTGCCGCGTATGCTCTGCCAGGCGGCCCGGACCTTTTGCAGTGAGAGCGCGCCCGGGGTCTGAGCGCTCGATATCTCCGAACCCTTTGGCGTCGCGGAAGCCTTCGGTGCTTCGGAAGACTTAGGTATTTCAGAAGCCTTGGGTGCTTCGGAAGCCCTGGGCGTCTCGGAGGCCTTGAGTGCGCCGGAGGCCTTGGGTGCTTGAGGTGCCACGGTCGTCACCGTTTGGGCAGCCTTTGGAACCGCCCCGCTCAGCCGCTCTTCGACTGCTCCCAAGCGCGCCGAGAGGCCATCGAGCGTCGGATCCTCGCCCGCTAATACGTAGCGCAGCAGCGCCGTTTCGAGTTCGAGCCGCGCGTTGCCGCCCGAGCGCGCGAGCGACTGGGCTTCGCCGAATACCCGGAGCGCGCGCGTTAATGTCGCCTGCGAAAGCTCCGCCGCCTGTGCGGCGACGCGCTGCGCGTCCTCCGGCGCTAGGTCGCGGACGATGAGGCGGGGGTCGACGCGAGCTACCAGCAGATGGCGAAAGCTCGCGATCAGAGCGCGGGTCAAGACCGTAAAATCCGCTCCCGCTTCGCTTGCCGTCTCGATCTCCCGCAAGGCGCTCGCGGCATCGCCCGCGAGTATGGCGTCGACGAGCTGCGCGGCGTACTGGTGCCCTGTCGAGCCCAGGGCGAGGTCCAGCGTCGCCGCCGTCGCCGTCTCGCCGCTAGAGAACGCGGCGAGCTGCTCGAGCATCGTCAACGCGTCGCGAAGACCGCCGTCGGCGCGATAGGCGATCGCCGCCAGGGCCTCGTCGTCGATCGGGATCTTTTCGGCCGTCGCGATCTCGCGCATCCGTTCGATCATCACCGGAACGGAGATACGCCGGAACGCGTAGCGCTGGCAGCGCGAGAGAATCGTGACCGGAAGCCGCTCCGGCTCGGTCGTGGCGAGGATGAACACGGCGTGCGGCGGGGGCTCTTCGAGGGTCCGAAGGAACGCATTGGCTCCTTCCTTGGTTAGCATGTGAGCCTCGTCGACGATGTAGATCTTCATCCGCATCGTTGCCGGCGCGAACTTGACAGCTTCCCGCAGGGTTCGGATCTCATCGATGCCGCGATTGCTGGCAGCGTCGATCTCGAGCACGTCGAGCGCGTTACCGGCCAGGATTGCCAGGCAGTTGTCGCAGGTATTGTCGGGGGTCGGGGTTGGACCGGCCTCGCAGTTGATGCAGCGTGCTAGAATCTTGGCGGCGGACGTCTTGCCGGAACCCCGAGGTCCGGAGAATAGGTAGGCGTGGGCGAGCTTTCCGCTATCGATCGCCGAGGTAAGGGTACGAACCACGGAGTCTTGCCCGACGAGGTCGGTAAACGTGCGGGGGCGCCAGGTGCGGTACAGGGACACGGCGCTCAACTTAGCCGACCGTTTGGTGGCGCCTGCCGGAGGGTATGGGTGAAACGAGTCGCCGGGGGAGACGGTTATGGATTTTGCTTCCCAGGGGGCGGTGGTTCGATTTCGCTGGGTCCAACTTTAAGAAAGATGCCCGTGAATCTGCGCGCAGCACTTCAAGAGAAATTCGGATTTGATGATTTTCATCCGGGTCAGGAAGACGTCGTTTCTCGCGTCTTAGCCGGCCAGGATACGCTGGCTATTCTTGCGACGGGTGCGGGCAAGAGCTTGACGTACCAGCTCCCCGCGCTGCTGCTCGACGGAACGACCGTCGTCGTCAGCCCGCTCATCGCCTTGATGAAGGATCAGCTCGACATGCTGCGCGAGCGCGGCATCACCGACGTCGTGGCGCTTAACTCCACCCTCTCCGAAGATCAAGAGCTGCGCGCCCGCGAACGCATCGCTTCGGGAGGCGTCCGCATCGTTTATACGACGCCCGAAAAACTGGAGGACGAGGCCTTTCTGCGGCTCCTCAAGTCGATCGAGGTACCGCTCTTCGTCGTCGACGAAGCGCATTGCATCAGTCAGTGGGGACACGATTTCCGGCCTGCGTATCTCGCTCTGGGCGGCGTCATTACCGCGCTTGGCCACCCAACGGTGCTCGCGCTAACCGCTACCGCAACGCCCTCCGTTCGCGAAGACATCCTGTATCAGCTCGGACTCGACGCCGTCAAGCCGATCGTGCGCGGATTCGATCGCCCGAATCTGATCTACGAAGCGCGCAAGGCCGACAAGGAGGCCGATAAGCTGCGCATCCTATCGGCGCTCTTTACCGGAGATGACGCGCTCGAAGGGACGGGCATCATCTACACCGCTACGATCAAGAACGCGCTGGACGTCCAGCGGTATCTGCGAACGGAGCTCGGCATTCCCGCCGCCGTCTATCACTCCAAGCTGCACAAAGAAGATCGCACCTCAGTTCACAATCTGTTCATGGACGAGGCGATCCGCGCGGTCGTTGCGACCAACGCCTTCGGGTTGGGCATCGACAAGCCGAACATCCGGTTCGTCCTGCACTACGATCTGCCGGGTTCGCTCGAGGCGTACACGCAGGAGGCGGGACGCGCGGGCCGCGACGGCCTCGACTCGCGCTGCATCCTGATCTACCGCATGAGCGATACCCGGGTGCAGAACTACTTCCTCACCGGGAAGTACCCCGATGTCGAGGAGGTGCAGCGAGTCTTCGGCACGATCGAGGTCTTCGGCAATCAGCCCGGGGGCGTCTCGATGGTCGATCTTCGCAAGATTCTTCAGCTTCCGCTGACCAAGCTCAAAGTAATCCTGGCGCTGCTCAAGAAGTCCGGCTATATCGAGCACGCGGGCAAGTCCGCCTACGGCTTGACGGAGGCCGTGCGTAAACACCGCGATTTGATCTTGAACTTGGCAAACTACGACACGAAGAAGTCCTACGACCAGAGTAAGCTCGCGATGATGCTGCAGTACGCGGAGACCGTCTCCTGCCGTCGCCGCTTCATCCTGAACTACTTCGGCGAAGACTTCGACCGGACCAACTGCGGCGCGTGCGACAATTGCATCGCGGCGCTGGCGCGCGGAACTGACGAACGCGCGGCTACCGGCGGATTCCGGATCGCCGACGTCGTTTCCCATACAAAATTCGGCATGGGAACCGTGGAACGCGCGGAGCGTGATTTGGTGACCGTGCTCTTCCCGAGCGTCGGTTATAAAACGCTGTTGGCATCGGCGGTACGCCATGCCGAAGCGCAAATTGCGTAGGCTGGCGCTTCTCGCCGCGCTAACGGCGCTCTGCGCCACGGCGCAAGCCCAAACACCCTCTCCCTCGCCCTCGGCTTCGCCCGCCCCCGCACCGGCGGCTAGCGCGACGCCTGGAGCACCCGGGCAAGGCCCGACACCGCCTCCGATCACGGTCGAACCCGCGGCCGCCTCCGTGCCGGTCGGCTCCGCGGTGAACGTCATCGTAGGCTCGGCAATCGCGCCGATCACCGTAACCGTCGCCGATCCCAGCGTCGCCACGGCGGCTATCGATCCGGCCTCGCAGCGGCTGGTGATCGTCGGCAAAACGGCCGGCGCTACGGTGATCACGCTCACCGACGCACGCGGCGTTCGCCGTGACGTACCGGTACGCGTGGCGTTCTTCGCCGGAGCGATTCCGCCCAGCGTCCCCGTCGATATCACGGGCGATCCCGCGTCGGCCGCCTTCGTGCGCGAGCAGGTCGCGCGCGAGATCAAGAACGCGACGAAGATCCGTCCCGGCGCGCAGGTGCTCGTCAGTTCCGACGACGTTCCGTTCCACGGGACGCTCAATCAAGACGACGTCGCTGCCTTCGACGTTCCGGTGCTGATTCAAGCGCGCGATGCCTTAGAGGTCGACGGCTCAACGCACGTCGAGGTCCGGAACATCGCCGTGCCGCGCATCTCGCCCGATTCGCTGATGGTCAGCGACTATCCGGAACGCCTGACCGAGGTCGGCACCCTCTTTACCGCAGATTTGCGCTCGTCCGTACCTTCGCGCTTCCTCTACTTCCATTACAATCCGCCAGGACAGCCCGATCGCCGAATCGTTTTGCGCGCGCAGAATCTCTCGCGCGAACCCTCGATCGTGCAAATGATCAGCGGGCGAGGGGGTCCCTCGCCCAACGAGATGGAGGTCGGACACGTCGCGACCAAACGGTTTCTGATCGATCTGGTGCAGAATCAAGGACGCTTGGTCACCATTGACGGATCGACCTCGACGAATATCGTCGTCCAAGACCTTCCGGCCGGCGGCATCGTCTGCAATCTGCTCCAGCTGCGCGTGCTCTCGGGCGGAAACGTTCACCTCACGCTGGTTGCCCAGGATGCGACCGCGAATCCCGACGATCCGATTGCCGCTGCGGCGC
>DATAQH010000286.1:0-2764 GCA_036264815.1 Candidatus Cybelea sp. | reverse complement strand
CCACCGGCCGGCATCGCCCAACGAGCGGCTGCGCTAGGATACGAGAAACAACCGCCGGCAATGAATTTGCCGTCGGGTCCGAGCGCCGCCTGATCGACGTCGCACGTGCCGCCGGTGCTGCTGAGGAGCGCCGTGGTGCTGGTGACCGTCACCGTGTCGCCGGAGACCGTTCCCGTGTATTGGCACGAACCTTGGCTGCACTCTTGGTCGCCGATCACGATCGAGCTGGTCTTCTTATTCCAGTTCAGGCCACCTGGGAAGGTGGGCGATGCGCCGGAAATGCTCATCGTGGTGCACGAACTGCTGCCTGACGCGCATTCCGACAGAATGAACGAGCCGGTCGTGCTGGTGCCATCGACGTACAGGTTACCGCTGGTGTCGTACGTCGGGAAGAAGTCTTCTTCCTGAGCCGGGTTGCTGAGCGTCGTGCCGCTGCCCGTAGCGTTTGCGTACACAACGACGTTGCCGGCACCGTACGAGGCACTCAAGATATTCGAAACCGCGAGGTTTCCGGTCTTTTTATCGTAGGCACAACCTACCGGGAGTCCTGCCGAGTCGGTGAGCGTATTCACCAGCGTTCCGGCGCGCGAGTATTCGAAAATCTGTTTGGTGTTGGTATTGGTGATCCAGACGTTGCCTTTTTTACCGGAGCAGCCGCCCTGCGGGCCGGAGAGGCCGGTGATGGTTCCCATGAGGGCCAATTTAGGCAGCGAGTAGATGTAGACGGCGCCCAATCCGTAGTCCGTCACGAAGAGCAGGCGCGGTTGGGACGCCATACCCTTGGAAATGAATCCCTTGACGTGATGAACGCCGGCGGCCGGCGCCTTGAAACCGCTGTATCCGGGGAAGTTTGCAAACCGCACGAGCGACTGGTGAACGCTCATCGAGCTGCCAGCCGATCCTGCGGGGGAGTACGATTGCGCCGCGTTGTTGCCGCTACAAGCAGCAACCATCGCAGCGGCGGCCACAGCGCCGGTAAGGAATGTGGCCGTCCTTAAACACTTCATCTTTGGGGGCTCCTTTTCTATGTTGCAAAGGCGAGAAACGGGCTCGGCGTAAGCCGGAGAATCTAATTGCAACTTCCCCTCTCGTCTCCCTGGCTACTCAGGGCATTTTTTAATACTTTTTTGGCCGAGCAAGCAAGAGAATGCCGGGTCAACCCTCGCCAGAACTTACGCCGACTCGCGCAGGCGCGTCACCTCAAGAGCCGCCGCCAAGTCATCGATAAGATCGTCCACGTCTTCGATACCGACCGACAGGCGAATCAGGTCCTCGCCAATACCGAGATCTGCGCGTTCCTGCGGCGTAAGCGAGGCGTGCGTCATCTTCGCAGGGCTGCACAGCAGCGATTCCACGCCGCCGAGCGAAACCGCGAGACTGAAGACGCGCGTGGACTGTGCGATCGCATGAGCGCGACTGACGCCGCCTCTGGGACGAAACGAGACGATCCCGCCGAAGCCGTGCATCTGGCGCTTGGCGAGTTGATGCTGCGGATGCGACGGTAAACCCGGATAGAAGACCTCCGCAACGTCGTCGCACTGAGCGAGAAAGTGCGCGACCGACCCGGCATTGCGGCAGTGCGCCTCCATGCGCAGCGAGAGCGTCTTCGCGCCTCGCAGGATGAGGTATGCATCCCACGGTCCCGGCACCGCGCCGACGGCATTCTGATGGAACGCGATTTGCTCGCCGATCTCACGATCGTTGCCGATCGCCACCCCGCCCACGACGTCGCTATGGCCCCCGATATACTTCGTCGTCGAGTGCACGACGATATCGGCGCCGAGCTGCAGCGGCTGTTGCAAATACGGCGACGCAAACGTGTTGTCGGCCACAATGAGTACACCCGAAGGGCGACCTTTCGCGATGGCCGCGATATCCGAAAGCTTGAGCGTCGGATTGCTCGGCGTCTCCAGCCACAGCATCTTCGTATTGGTCTTCGCCGCTTTCCAGACCGACGAAGCGTCGGTCGTATCGACGAACGTCACCTCGATGCCGTAGCGCGAAAGCACCTGCGTAAAGAGGCGATGCGTGCCGCCGTAGATGTCGCGCGTGGCGAGCAGATGATCGCCGCTGCGCAGCAGCGAGACCGCGCCGGCCACCGCCGCCATCCCCGAACCGAACGCGCTGCCGTAGGCGCCGCCCTCGAGCCCCGCAAGCTGGCGTTCCATCGCGGTGCGCGTCGGATTGACGGTGCGCGAATAATCGAACCCGCGCGTTACGCCCACTTGCGGCAGCGTATACGTCGCACTTTGATAGATCGGCGGTATGGTGGCGCCCGTCGCGGGACATTCGTCTTGTCCCGTCCAGATGGCGCGCGTCGTAAAGCCAAGGCGCGCGGTTTGTTGCGATTTACGGTTAGGCATGTCGTGCCGTCCTTGCGAGAGTTTGCGGCGCGTGAACCACCGGTTCGAGCAGCGCGCGGAGCGATTGTGGTTCGGCTAAAAACGCGTCGTGACCGTGGTCCGACGCAAGCCCAAGATAGCGACTGGAGTAGCCGCGTAACGCGAAGCGCCGTGCCGCCGCCCGCACGTCGTTGGCACGGAATAACCAATCGGAGGTGATGCCGACGAAGGTCAAAGCAGGCGCGTTAACCCCGGCCAGCGCCGCATCGCGCACGTCAAACGAATCCATCACATGGGTGAGCGCGGCATAGCTTGCCGGATTCATCCGCTCGGAAAACACGTCGGCCTGATGTTCGAGATAGCCCTCGACGTCGAAGAACGGCTTACCGTGCCGGTCGGTACGGCGGTCGTGCCTGCGGCGC
>DATAQH010000284.1:0-5411 GCA_036264815.1 Candidatus Cybelea sp. | reverse complement strand
CGCCTGTGAATCGTCGCCGGGCTACTGTTGCAGTCGCGGGTAATGAGCTTCCCCTCGGATATTGTGATGAGGATTTTAATGCGTTCGCTTACCCGGCCGGTAGCCGGCAAATATGGTCCCTGGACGTGCGAAA
Source organism: Candidatus Cybelea sp. (assembly GCA_036264815.1). Taxonomy (GTDB): domain Bacteria; phylum Vulcanimicrobiota; class Vulcanimicrobiia; order Vulcanimicrobiales; family Vulcanimicrobiaceae; genus Cybelea. The sequence continues at coordinate 5,278 of DATAQH010000284.1, read as the reverse complement.
TGCTTATGGTGAATCCGTGAGCCTCGTGTCTCGATAGTAGCCCACATTTGCTCGAAAAATGCTCTCAATTGGAGCGACGACTACCGAAGCTCTTTATATCACCGACGACCGTTCCGAGCGACGCGCCGCCAATTCGATAGGCAAGTCACCTGCACTATGCAGATCCCCGTCGCGAATCTACCGAGATAACGACACATGAGCGCCTTACGGCACGTCTCCGAGCCGGCCTCGCGGCCGACGAATCCTTGCCACTGACCGCCGCGGGCGCGGCGCTTGTACCGGGAGGTACGAGCACCCTTGCTTGGGGGGAGCGCAACCGAAATAGCGCGCCAACTTCGAGGCACCCGCGAGGTTAGGCATGCAGTTAAGCCGTTAACGTTTTGACAACATGAACTGTACGGCGTCCGCGAGCGCTGCGCTCGGTTTTCCAGGATAGAAAAAGCCACCGGCGAAGCCACGACAGGTACGCTCACCGTTGCTTTACGCTTCGGAGTGCGTCAGTTGCTATAGGAGGGATACATGAATTTGCCGGCGTCTAGCCGCTATGCAATCGTCTTTTGTACGGCGAGTCTCATATTTACTGGCTGCGGCGGATCGCAGGCGCAGATCGGCGCACCGACGGTCCCGCAGTCCGACGTGAAGTCTACGCATCCGGGACACGCCGATTCGGGGGTCGCGCACCGCGCTACCGACAGAACCTCGTGGACGGTGAGCGGCCGAACCATTCTCCTCAACGGCGAACCGTTTTATATCAAGGGCGTCGATTACGGAAACACGCAAGTCGACTCCTACCCGGATCCAAACCCTTTGGACAACGCTAACGAAGCGATCTGGAAACCCGATCTCGACGCCATGTGCGCTGCGGGCGTAAACGCGGTCAAAGTGTACAACGTGAGCTTGGACAGCTTCAAGCCGTACCTGCCCGATTTGGGCGATGGTAACAAGCTCAAGCCCTATGAAAAGGGCAAGATCGACAAATTCCTCGACCACGCGTGGAGCGGTTGCCCCGGACATCCGATTTACGTCGTTCTCAGCATCTTCTTCGGCGGAAACGACGTGCTGAATCCAGCGAAGCTCAAGGCCCTAAAAGCGGTCTATGACCTTACCAGTAAGGAATACGCGTCTTACCCGGCGGTTATGGGATTCTCGATAGGTTCGGAGATCAACTCGCTAGATCTTATCGATCAACCGGTTTGGTGGAAGGGACTTAACGAGATCAATGACGCGATTCGGCTGGGCTATAGACCCAGTCGCTCAAAGAAGATCATCACGACGACGATGGTAGACCTCGTGACGAAGGGCGAACTTGCCACGCTCGTGCAAGGGGAGAAAAACGACTTCTCCATCGACGCGTGGGGCATCGATTCGTATCGCGGATTTACCTTTACCAACATCTGGAAACAGATCGAGATGGCTACGAAGAAGCCGGAAATCATGGCGGAGTATGGAGCGAGTGCGGGGTGGTGGACGCAGTCGACCGCCACATACGACCAAACATCGCATCTTTGCCCGCAGAACACCTATCCCACGGGCTCATTCCCGCCGCCGGACTGGCCCAAAGATAAACCGTGGAGCGGCGCACCGTACTGGGGACTTCCGCCGAACCAAAACGGGCAGCCCCCGTGGAACCACGTCCGCGAGTTGCCGGCTACTGGGAATCCCAGCATCCAGTTCCTCGCAGACCAAGTGACATCGAATGCCGAAGAACTCTATACGAACTCAGTAAGCCAAGGCGGCGTTGGTTCCGGCGGCTTTTACTTCGAGTGGAACGATGAGTGGGCGAAAGCGGGGTGGCCGCACCTTCAAATCGGCGGCGCCTCGAACGGCAACGGCGCACAGAACATTGCGCCTACGCCCCCGTTTGCAGGCTGCTATTGGGACGAAGCGTGGTTTGGGCTTAACGCAGATAAACCGGTTAATAGAGAGTACAAATTCCCTGGCGAAGGGAACCCGTTCCCGTTGCGACCCCCGGACAAGCGCGTGCACCGGGCAACTCTCGACGCAATCAAAGCCGTGTGGGCAAAGGAACTATAGCCCGCAGCCAACGTCGGTAAGACGTCTGAAGTGGGATCGGCGCGAGCCGATCCCACTTTTTCGTGATCCCCGCTTCAATGCTAGATGCTGTAGCGCGGTCGAACTGCTGAGGTACATGAGCGGAACACTTGCGTAGCGATATGCGGATCGGCAACTCGTAGGCGGATTCAGAATCTTTATCGGAGAACCGTGGCATCCCCAAGTGAATGCCTAACTCAGTCTTTTGGAGGTTCGATATAATGATCCACGGTTCTGCCCGGCGCCGTTTCACAGGCGTCATCGCCTGCGTCATGCTCGCGGGTTGCGGGGGTGGTTCCTTGACTGCCAACCCAGCCTCTCAAATGCAGTCGGCGATCCGCGTCCCGAAAGGCTACCGTCTAATTCCGGGCCCAACCGTTGCCGCGCCAACGATGATGCGCATCGCCTCCGCACCGAATCACGCCGGATACGTCCTTCGGAAGGCCGTCAAGACGCTCTACGTTGCCGACCCGCAGCAGAACCAAGTGCTCATCTATGATGCGACGACGGTCAACCCGTCGCCAATCGGTTCGATCACGGACAAAATGAGTTTCCCTTCCGGATTGGCCGTCGACCATAGCGGTACGCTGTACGTCGCCAATCAAGGCAACAGCACCGTGACGGAATATCGTGCCGGTAAGACGAAGGCGTTCTTCAAGATCTCGTCAGGCCTTAGTGCGCCGTATGGAATCGGCGTGGACGGCGCCGGTAGGGTGTTCGTTTCGAATTTAACCGGCGGCGTCGTTGCTTACGAGCCGGGCAAATCCGTTCCGTTCGAGACCGTCGCGGCGGGCCCAAACCCGTGCGGAGTCGCAATCGACGGAAAGAATAACGTTTACGTCGCCTCAGACTCGGAGAATCGCGTGTACGTCATTCGGGCTGGTTCCTCGACGTCCCAGAACCTGAACCTTCAGGGCGTCAACGGCCCGATCGGCTTGGCATTCAAGGACGGCGACACGTTGTACGTCGGGAACTACGGAGGCGATGACGTCGCCGTCTTTCCGAGCGGCGCGACGTTACCGTCGACGATAATCACGACGGGAGTCTCCGGTCCCACGCTCAGCGGATTCGTCAAAGGCGGCGTGTTCTTTCAATCGAACGAAGACTCCGCGCTGGTTCAAGGATACAAAGGAAAGCAGACCTCTCCGTTTTCAACGATTTCCGGCATCTCCCAGCCGTTAGGCGTTACGTCCTTTCCCAAAGAGAAAACGTAACGCGTTTCGGTGCTTAGCTGGCAAGTTGGCCGGGTGAAGATCACCCGCGTCGTCGAGATGGACCTGCCGGTGCCAACCAAGGTCATACCGCAGGCCACGCCCGCGGAGCTGCGCAAGTCGGCGTGGCTCTATCCGCACTTCGTCGGCGAAGACGACACGATCCTGAAGCTCAGCGTCCACTCGCTGCTGGTCGAGGCGCCGGGCCTGATGTTGGTCGTCGACACCTGCGTCGGAAACGACCGGCCGCGCGAGATCACCGGCGATAAGCCGTTGGCGACGCCGTTTCTACAATATCTTGGCGACGCGGGCTGGTCGCGCGATGGAGTCGACACCGTGGTGTGCACCCACTTGCACGTCGACCACGTCGGCTGGAACACGATGCTCGAGAACGGCAATTGGGTGCCGACCTTCCCGAAGGCGCGCTACCTCATCGGGCGGCTTGAGTACGACTTCTGGAGCGCCTGCGACGACGAGGAGCAGCGGACGATGCTCGGCGATAGCGTCAAGCCGATTTTTGACGCCGGCCTTGTCCAGCTCGTGGAGCTGGACCACGTGATCTCGCCTGAGATCCGGCTGACGCCATCCATCGGGCACACGCCGGGCCACGTCAGCGTGATGATCGAATCCGAGGACGAACGCGCGGTGATCACCGGCGATATGGCTCACCATCCTTGCCAGCTGGCGCACCCCGATTGGACGTTCGGCGACGACGACCCGGCAGCCGCAACGCTCACCCGCTCGCGTCTCTTCGCCGAATGGGCCGACCAGAAGATCCTCGTCATCGGCAGCCACTTCCCCGCTCCCACTGCCGGTCGCGTCGTCCGCGAAGGCGCAGCATTCAAGTTTGCGGTGTGACGAGGCCGGCGAACGATTGCATCCTCGGGATACGCGCGAGTCCCGTTCGTGCTAGTTCGCCTCCCGTGCGTTCGTTTCCAGAGCTCGCTCAGATTAACTTCGACTTCCCATTAGGATCCGAGAGCGCAGCAACCATTTTGGTCAGGTCGTCGAGGCGCTCTAATATTTGATCTCGACGCGAGCCGGTATCCATGAGATCGAGGGAGCCGGCGACGCTGGCGGCGACGCGCGCAATGGAAGCGGATTCATCGGGTGCATACGCGTCGCCCGACGCTTTCGGACCGAGCGTGAGCGCTCCAAGTAGTCGGCCGCGCGCCACCATCGGAAAAGCGAGTTCGCCCGGAAGTTCTGTCTGAAGTCCGTGTAGATCGAGCACCTTATTCCACGCTCGTAATGAAACGATTGCGGGGTCGTTTTCGCTAACGTCTCCGTAGTGGCCGTTTCCGTTGCCCAGCGCTACGTACACCGCCGATGCATCCGCATGCCGCTCTAGCGTGTCGACCGTACGCCGTAACAAAATCGCCGCGTCGGTAACGTACGGCGCTTCTCCGGCGAAGCGCTCCAGCGACGCTTCGTCGTTGTGACGCTTGCGAAAGAGCGTGCGATCGACCAAAATGTCAACCAACCCGTGAATATAACGCATCGAAAAACCGAGGACGAGAACGAGCGCAACGTTGGCGATGAGGCTCGTCTCGTGGCTTATATTCTCGAACCATTTCCCAAGAAGCCACTCGAGCAGCACGAAACAGCCGACGACGATCGCGGAGATAATCGCGAAGACGGCGGCACGGTTCAATACGAAGCCGATGTCGAACAGCCGGCGCCTCAATGCGGCATAGCCAATCCCTAACGGAATGAGGAACAACGCTGCATTGCCCGCGTTTAATAAGTCCGCGCTCGTGGATGGCGCGAATGCGAGTCCGAAGGCCTGCGGTGCGGCGCTTAGAAACCAGATCGCCCAAAAGAGGCCGAAGCTCCCAAAAACCCAGGCAATGCGCTGGCGGTCGGAGCCGGACTTGGCGCGTGCTGCGAGCGCGCCGCAAACGACCAGCGGTGCGACCGGCACGGCGTAAAGTACCAGAGTCCACGTCGGAAAGAAAAACTGCGGATCGAACCACATACCGGCCACGGTCGAGAACCGCAATACGTCGGGTATG
>DATAQH010000282.1:0-5035 GCA_036264815.1 Candidatus Cybelea sp. | reverse complement strand
GAGGCCCCGGCTAATCAGCAGACGATTCCAACGGCTGCGATCTTGATCGAGCAAGAGAATCGGATCGCCCGAGGGCCCGACGCGAGCGCCCATGCGCGAGGCTTGTATTTCCATCAGCGCGACAAGTCCCAACACTTCGCTTTCGTGCGGCATCAAGGCCGCGAGCATGCGCCCGAGCCGCAGCGCGTCTTCGACGAGCTCGGGACGCAATACGTCGTCGCCGGCCGTTGCGGCATAGCCTTCGTTGAAAATTAGATAGATCGTTTCAAGAATCGACGCCAGGCGCGCCAGACGTTCCTCTCCCGAAGGCACCTCAAAAGGAACGCGCGCTTCAGAAAGCGTGCGCTTCGCGCGAACGATGCGTTGTGCGATCGTCGATTCGGGAACGAGAAAGGCGCGCGCAATTTCGGCGGTCGTCAAGCCGCCGACCAGTTTGAGGGTCAGCGCGACGTGCGCCTCCTTCGAAACAACCGGATGGCAGGCGACGAACATCAAGCGCAGCATGTCGTCATCGATTTCCTCGTAGGATGCCGCGAAGTCGGGTTCCACCCCACCCTTCGACAAGCTCGGGGTGACGCCCGAGTTGACTTGCAGCGTTTTGTCACGGCGAATCTGATCGATCGCACGACGTTTCGCGGCGGTCATCAGCCAGGCACCGGGATTGCGCGGGATGCCTTCGCCGGGCCACTGCGAGAGCGCCGCAACGAAGGCATCCTGCGCCAGATCTTCCGCTCGTCCGACGTCGTGCAGCATTCGCGAAAGGCTTGCGATCAGCTTTGGCGATTCGATCCGCCAAATGGCGGCAAGCGTGCCGCGAGGGTCACCGCTGCTCACTACGGCGTCGGTGAAACCTCGTGAAGGTAGCACGTTCCGGCGCCGAGGACATCGAGGAAGCGCTTCGTCCAGGCGATCGCGTCATCACGATCCTTGACCTCCATGAGCGCGAAGCCGCCGACGACCTCCTTCGACTCGGCGAACGGCCCGTCGGTGACGCTGGTTTGGCCGTTCTTGCGGGCGACTGAGAGCTCGAGCATGTCGGTGTCGCGTCCGCCGGTGTCGACCAGTGCCCCCTTCGTGCGCATCTCTTCGATAAGCGTACCCATGCGCTGCGGAAGCGTGGGGTCCTCGTGCGGGTGACCGTTCGCGCGGTCTATGGTAACGATCGAGAGGACCTTCACTTCATTTGCTCCGCAAGGCGCTCTTGACGCGCGGCGATCTCGGGGGTGATGTTCTCACCGAAGTCCTCGAGTTCGTAGATCGGCCGGATCTCGAGGGTCTCGCCGCCGGAGAACGGTGCGTGCGTGAAACGCTCGACGATCTCTTCTTTCGACTTACCCTGAACGATCCAGAAGCCGGCGACCAGCTCCTTCGTTTCGGCGAACGGCCCGTCGATGACCGTCGTCCGGCCGCCGTCGAACCGCAGCCGCTTGCCTTCCGATGAGGGCTTCAGGCCCTCGCCGGCGAGCATGACGCCGTCTTTGACCAGCTGCTCGTTGAACTTGCCCATCTCGTTGAGGAGCTCGGCCGACGGAAGGACGCCCGCTTCGCTATCTGTGTTTGCCTTCACTAAGACCACGAATCTCATTGAAAATCTCCTTTGATGGATTTGCTACTCTGCCTGTGCGTCGAACGGGAGGCCCCCGTTTCGACATTGGCGCGATTTTTTTTTGCGGGCGCGGCGGCCGGGCGCCCCGAAGGTTCCGCCGTGGACGAAAAGCGATTCCGGTTCGACCTCCTGGTTGCGCTGGGAGCCCTCTTGATCAGCGGCGTTGCGGCCGCGTCGTCGGCCTATCAGACCTATGTGATCCGCAAGCAGTTCAGCGCGACTGTCTGGCCCTATCTCACCTTCATCACCTCGAGCTCAACCGGGAAGTTCTTTGAACTCGACGTCGACAATCCGGGTATCGGTCCGGCGCTAATCATCACTTCGACCGTGACGCGAGACGGCAAAGTCGTCAACCAGCCGTCGGGACCAAATGTCGTCCCGGCTGTGGGCGCCGCCCTTCAGCCCGAACGCGACGAAGCCGCTTCCGCCGAACGGAACTCTCACGAACACGGCAACAACGACATGACCGCGAGCACGATCCAGCCTGGTGACGTGTTGCCGGCGGGTCAAAAGCTCGAACTCCTGCGCGTCGAGGGAAAGTTCCTCACGGGCCCAATCCTGGCAAACTTTCATCGGGTCAACGTCGCGCTCTGCTATTGCTCCCTACTGGGCGATTGCTGGACGAAGCGCCTCTCCGACCAAGCGATCAAACCGCGTCCGGTGCGATCGTGCACCGCTACGTCGTAAGATCGTGCGTGATATTTTCGGCGACGACGCGAAAGACGGCCGTCAGCTCTTCGGACGACGCCCTCGAGCCGACGTAGTACGTCGTTATCAATAGCGGTTTGCGCCCCGGCCAAGCGACCGCGATATCGTTGGTCGCTTTGTTGCGGCCGTTGCCGGTCTTGTCGCCGATCTTCCATGAGTTCGGCAGCCCCGCCCGCAAGCGGTTGAGGCCGGTTTGGCACTTAAGCATCCACCCGACGAGTTGGCCGGCACTCGCTGCGTTCAACGACGTACCGAATAAGATGGCGTTCATCAGCTTGCGCATCGCAAGCGGCGACGTGGTATCGCGCGGGTCGCCTGGGATCGCGCTATTGAGATCGGGCTCGCGACGATCGAGCCGGGTGATCTCGTCGCCGAAGCTGCGCAGGTAGGCGGTCGCACCGGCCGGGCCGCCGACCAGCGAGAGCAACAGATTCGCGGCGGTGTTGTCGCTGAGCTCGATAGCCGCCGCGCAGAGCGCGTCGACGGTCATGCCGCCCTGGGCGACGCGGGCACGCGTTACCGGCGCGTATTCGAGCAGGTCGCCGGCGCTGTAGCGCACCCACTGGCCGGCTTTTATCGTCCCGGCTTCGATGTGCGACAGCACGTCGGCGACGAGGAAGAACTTAAACGTGCTGCACATTGGAAAGCGTTCGTTCTCGCGATACGCCGCGGTGCGGCCCGTCTGAGTATTTATCGCCGAGACCCCGAGGCGACCACCGTAGCGTTCCTCAAGGTGCGCGAACGGCAGTTCGCTGCTGCTCTGCGCCAAGGCGAGTTGCGGGAGCGCTGCGCTCGTGAGCGCGGCAAGCGCGCCCGCGGAAGCGCGCATGAACGAGGTGCGCCGCACTTTAGTGGGCCAACGCGCGGACCGCGGCCGGGGGCGTGAAGACGTTCGGATTCACGTTATCGTAGGTCACCGACGTGATCCGGCCCACGCCGACGAGCTTGTCGTCCTTGAAGTCGGTTTCGCGGGTTGCGAGCGAGAGCTTTCCGAAACGATGATAGCGCTCGAAGACCTGCCGCGATTCGGCGATCTCGGGAGTACCGTTCGCCCACTGATGAAAGCGATACCCGGCGAGCAGGCCGCTCTTGACGTCGTAGTACTGATTGTTCTCGTTTCCCCAGAGGGTAATACCGCGAAGATGGTAACAACGCCGGCCGGCAAACGATTCGACGCCTACGACCTCCATCGACTTGAAGTACTTCGGGATGTGGGCGAAATAGTACATGTCGGCATCGCGCCGAATCGAGATTGCGTTATGGCCGCGAATTACCTGCGCTGCCGAGTGCGTACCGATCGACCACCCGATCTTGCCGTCGTAACCCGACAGATACCGGCCAAGGTGGGGAACGGTGACGATCTCGAGACGTTTGAAGTCGGCGAGATAGAGCACGATCCCGGCGTGGATTTGCCTGCCATGCGCCGCGTAGATCGTGTTCGTGCCGCGGATCGTCATCGATCGCGCCCGCAGGATCGCCGCCGGGCCGCCGATCGCGTCGACGAAACGCTGCTGGACCTGGGCGACGGTCGGTAAGGATACCGACGGCGCCTGATGGCCTCTGCCCCCGCAACCCGCTACGGCTGCAATGGCGATCGCCACGCCCGCGTGGCGCAGCGCCGGATGCAGTTGTAATGCAATCACCTTCGTATACCTCAGCTGCTGTGCTCTGGGGGGATGATTCCCAAGCTTTCCGCCTATTATGCCGGCTTGGCAGAATTATCGTACGTTAACTTTTCGCGTCGTTCGAGAATCCTTCGACGATCCTTCGACAAGCGCAGGATGGCACGGCCGAGCTCAGGTTGACGCGGGAAACAGGGTTTACGTCGTCCTTCGACAACCCTTCGACAGGCTTAGGATGACACGTATTGAGCCGAGAATGACAACTGCAATGAAGCGACCGACTGCGTTTCTATTTGTTGCTGCACTCGCGGCATGTTCTTCCAGCACCCCCACTTCGCTGCCGTACATGCACGACGAAACCGCGATGCGCGCGCTTGCGGGCACCGGCGCCGGCAAGATCGCGCACGTCGTCTACGTCATACAAGAGAACCGCAGCTTCAATAGTATGTTCGAGGGATTTCCGAACGCGTACACCGTTTCGAGCGGAAAAAACTCGCACGGCAAGACCGTCGTGCTCCAACCGATTAGCCTCAAGAAGCTGTACGACGTCGATCACTCGGCCGCAGCAATGTTTGAGGCATGCAACGCGCCGGCCGGCGACCTTCCTGGAACGCACTGCAGAATGAACGGCTTCGATCGGGAGATCGCGTCGTACGGCGCGCCTCAGAATCCGCAGTACGTCTACATCGACCACAACGATTCGAAGCCGTACTTCGATATGGCACACCAATGGGTGCTCGCGGACCGGATGTTTGCTTCGCAACTCGACGAGAGTTTCGTCGCGCATCAATACATCATCGCGGCACAGGCGAAATCGAGCGTCAACGTTCCCGCGGGTCCGTGGGGATGCCCCGGCGGCCCGGGCGATCGGGTGCTGACGATCACGCACGAGCGCAAGATGGGTGCCGCGCAAACGCCGTGCTTCAACTATACGACGCTCGGCGACGAACTCGACGATGCGGGGCTTCCATGGCGCTTCTACACGAGCACGTTCACCTATCCGACGAGCGGCCTCTGGTCGGGCTATCAGGCCGTCGACCACATCTACAACGGACCGGACTGGAAGAAAGACGTCATCACGCCGCAGAAGCGCTTTCTC
>DATAQH010000199.1:0-2181 GCA_036264815.1 Candidatus Cybelea sp. | reverse complement strand
GCCTCGTTGTCGGCGAGGGCGCCGAGCTGAAAAAATGGATCCGCACGCTATGACTGTGGACGAACTCGCGCAGCGCCTTGACGAGGACGGCGCGCCATTTTTGCTCGACGTCCGCGAGACCGAAGAGCTGGCCGACGGCGCGATCGCCGGATCGGTCAACATTCCGATGGGCGACGTCGAGGAACGGCTCGGCGAGCTCCCGCGCGACCGCGACATCGTCGTTATCTGCCACCTCGGTGCTCGCAGCGCCCACATCACAAAGCGGCTGAACGCGCTCGGCTACGCGCGAGCGATGAACCTGAGCGGCGGGATGGAAGCCTGGCTCGCGCGGCTCTCACGCTTCGACGGCTAGCGCTACGGCTTCGTCGTCCAGACCATGCTGGAGATCAGCCATTCTCCGCCGGCAGAGTGGAACGTGTATGTCATCGTTCCCGATTCGGCAAACGGCTTGGTGCCGGCGAGCCCCGCAACCGTAAGCGACTGAACCAAGTACGCGTCGCTCGCCGTCTGCTTAAACTCGCCGAGGCGTACGTTGACCGCCTTGATGTGCGTCAGCTTCGCCTTGCGCGTGACGGCGTCGACGACGTGCCACCACGCGATCCCGGCGCCGGCCCCGCGCCACGTAAACGGTGGATTCTCGTCGACGACGACCGCGTCGCCGGTGAAGAGCCCGGCAAACGCCGCCGCGTCGTCCGCGTTCGTGTTGGCAATAACGGCGTTGACGAGCTTCAAAATCGGCGCGGGCGGCGGCTGCGGTGCCGCGGCGGCGAGCGCGGGCGCGAGCGTGAGGGATAGAAAAGCAGCGATCGTTCGTAGTTTCACGGATCCTCCAGGCGACGGGCAGCTCTGTTGCGAGTCGTTCTTCAGCCGGGCGCCGGCGGCAGTCCTGTACGAGCGACGCGTCCGCCCGAAGGTCCGGCGGCTCGGTCGCAACAAGGAAAGCCGATGGCGCCAGCTCTAGCCGCTCTCCTGACCCTGTACAAGCCGCACATGACGTGCGTCTTTCACGCGACGAGTCAAGCCGCGCAGTCGTTCTTCTCCGATACCGCGGCGACCCCGGACGGTGGCCTTATTACACAGCGCAACTATGCAACGGGCTTCTCGGAGATCATCGCGATCGCGTACGACGAGGCGAGCCGCCAATACGTGCGGACGCAGCTCACCAGCGACGGTGCCATCGCTACCGCGACGGCCTCCGCGCCCGAAAAGGGCGTGTGGACCTGGGTGGTCCAGACCCCGCACGTTCCGGGCCAGGCCAAGGCGATCCACTTCGGAACGGTCGACGGTAAGCTTCGCTATTGGTACGCCGGCGGGGCGTACACGCTGTGCACCTGAGAGGGCCCGTCGGGGCGCCGCCGTAGAGAGCCCTTACAGGAGGGCATACAGCATGCCGAAGTTTCTTGTTGAGGCGAAGTATACGGCCGGCGGTACGGAAGGCTTACTGAAAAGCAGCGCTTCGGCGCGGCGCAAAGCGGTTGAGGACTTGATGGCGTCGCTGGGCGGAAGGCTCGAGAGCTTCTACTTTTCCTTCGGCGGCACCGATGCCGTCATCATCGTCGATCTGCCGAGCAACGAAGTGGCGCTGAGCGTCGCGTTCGCGGTGCGCGCGTCGGGCATGGTTCACAGCGCGACGACGCCGCTGATGACCGTCGAGGAAGCCGATCGGGCCGTCGAGCATCACGCGAAGTATCGGCCGCCCGGCGCATAGCGCCGAACTCGCAATGAGCGCCTCGGAGTCGCGGCCGAGCGGCACCGTTACCTTCCTTTTCTCCGATATCGAGGGCAGCACGCTGCGTTGGCAGCGAGATCCCGAGGCGATGGCGGCCGCGCTCGCGCGCCATAACGAGTTGCTTCGCGCGGCAATCGAGAGCAACGGCGGATACGTCTTCAAAACCGTGGGCGATGCCTTTTGCGCTGCCTTTTCGGGCGTGCCCGAGGCGATCGCGGCAGCGCTGGCTGCGCAGCGCGCGCTGCATGCGCAAGACTTCTCGGCCGTCGAAGGAATTTGCGTGCGAATTGCCCTGCACTCCGGCTACGCGCTCGAGCAGCAGGGCGATTATTTCGGGACGACGCTCAATCGCGTTGCGCGTTTGGTCTCCATCGGCCACGGCGGCCAGACGCTGCTCTCGGGCGCGGCCGCAGAGCTGCTGCGCGATGCCGTGCCGCCCGACGGCGAACTGC
>DATAQH010000118.1:0-2786 GCA_036264815.1 Candidatus Cybelea sp. | reverse complement strand
CGAGCAGCGGCGGCCCCCATCGCGAGCAAGAGTGTGATGACAAGTGTGCGTTTCATCGTTTCCATATCAACGTAAAGCCGTGCGTAAACGTGCCTTCGCCGCGGCGAGCTGGCGATCGGCGGGGGTATCGATCAGTGTGGGATTCGGATCCTGATTGACGACGACGTCGGGTTCGATGCCGTGATGCTGGATGTCGCGTCCGGCAGGCGTGACGTAGCGGGCGGTCGTGATTTTGAGCGCGCCTTGATCGGGATCTTCATTATTGGGAATCCCAAAAATGCTCTGCACCACGCCTTTACCGAAGGTGCGCGTGCCGACCAGGGTCGCCAGGTGATCGTCTTGCAGCGCGCCCGAGGTAATCTCCGATGCGCTTGCGGTGTATTTGTTCACGAGAATCACCAGCGGATGTAGGCCGCCGATGGCGTCGCCGCGTGCTTCGAGGCTCGTCTTCTGGCCGTTTCGCGTGATCGTCGAAACGATCGTACCTTGCGGTATGAAGAAGCTCGAGATGTCGACGGCAGCGTCCAGCCGGCCGCCGCCATTGTCGCGCAGATCCAAGATGTAGCCTCGCGCGCCTTTGGCTTTGCCGTCGAGTAAGGCTTTACGAATCTCGTCGGCCGACGTCGTTCCGAAATCGGAGAGGCGAATGTAGTCGATATCGCCTTCCATCTTCGCGCGGACGCTCGGAACGTGAATGATCTCGCGCACGATGGCGAAGTCGTGTTCGACCGACGGGTGGTCGTAGGGATGCGACCGCACGTGCACGACGGTGCCGGTTTTACCGCGAATGATCGTCTCGACGCGATCGAGCGGCATGCCGCGCACCGCGCGTCCGTCGACGCTGTCGATGATCTCGCCCGGCTTCATGCCTGCCCGCGCCGCCGGAAGATCTTCGATCGGTCCGGCGACGATGCGACCGTCCTTGAGCTGATAAATGTAGACGCCGATGCCGCCGAAGTTGCCACCGGAGAGCGATTCGTTCAATCCTTGAATTTCGCGCGCCGAAAGAAAGACGGTGTAGGGATCGCTGACGGAGTTCATGAGACCGCGGAGCGCTGTATCCGTGATGTCCTGCGTTCCTTCGGGCCCGAGCGCGGCGGAATAGTGTGTCTGAGCGTAAGCGAGCAGCGATGCGGCGCGCGCTCCGTCGGCAACGACGTCGCCGCTAGCAGTTTCAGGGGGCAGTTGCATACCGAGATGCTTAGCGTTCAATAACTGGCGGAGCGCTGTCGTTTCGCCAGTCAGCGGCGTCTGAGGCGATATCGGTTTGTAGTACGAGGTCTCCAGGCGCCGCAAGGCCACGTCGGCGATAACGGAAGACGCCGTGTCGTGCAGTGGTAACAGGCCGCGCAAGTCGCCCGTAGTGGCGACTTCCAATGCGGTTTGTCCCGCGAACGCTCCAGTGCGATAGCCGGCGTAGAGCGCGACGACCAGAACGAAGCACAACGCGACGACGAGCGTCAGGATTAGGCGAACGGACAGACTCATCAGACCCCTTATCAATACCCGCCCCTCGACCATAGTCAAAGGCGCGGTGGTTACTTTTTTACGGTATTCGCTAAGTCTTAATGCAGGCGGGGGGCTGGGTCAACCGGTTTGCCTGCAATCCGAATTTCGAAGTGCAGATGGGGGCCGGTCGATTGGCCGGTCGAGCCGACGGCGCCAATGGCTTGGCCCCGGCTGACGCTTTGGCCGTTGGAAACGTAGATTGCCGAGAGGTGCCCATAGCCGGTCGAGTAACCGCCGCCGTGGTCTATGAGGATGTAGTTGCCGTACCCGCCGTACCACTGCGCCATGATTACCGTGCCGGCGGCGGCCGCGGATACTGTGGTGCCGCTCGGGGCGGCAATGTCGAGGCCCGGATGAAACTCGGGGCCGCCTCCAAAGGGGTTGGAGCGCCACCCGAACGGCGAGGTAATCGTGCCGGTCACCGGCCACGAGAAGCTCCCCGATGGAGCGCTCGCGCCGCCTCCGGCGATGCCCGCGGCGCGCTGCTGCGACTCCAGTTCCCGCTCGCGTTCCAGGATCAAGCCTTCTAACGCCGCTTCTTGCGCCGCGGTAAGGTTCTCGATTTCGGCAACCTGCGATGCGACGCTACGCCGCCGCGTGGCCGCAAGCTCCACGAGGTTCGACCGTTCGCTGGCCAGCGTATCGAGTTGATTGCGCGTCTGCTGCTGTGCGCGCTCTTCGCTTTCCAATTCGAAACGCGCGCGTTCCAGATCGGCCTGAATTGTTGCTACCCGCACTTCGGCGGCCTTTCGCTCGCGCACCGCCCGCTGATTGGCCGCGATAAGCAAGCGAAAATCTTCCCAGCGCTCGACGAATTCGCTAAACGAACGTGCGGCGATCAACGCATTGAGGTAACTGAGGTCGCCGTACTCGTAGATGTTCACCAGCCGGTGTTTGAGCAGATCGTCGTGGAGTTTCAAAGACGCTTGCGCGGCCGATAACTGCGTCGCGTTCCAATCGAGTTTGCGTTCCGTCGAGGTCTGTTGATATGCCAGCGACGTCAAGCGCGCGTTGACCCCGCCGATTGCCGAATCCGTTTCGTCGAGCTGATGCTGCAGGTCCGTAAACTGCAGCGTCGCGGTATGTAACTCGACGCGCGATGCGTGCAACTGCGAACGTAACTGCTCGGTGCGCTCGCGTTGTGCGTTAATGCGTTGTTGCAGCGTGGGCCCCGCAGCAACCAGCGCCGGTAGGAGCGCCGCAGCTAACAGCGCGCCGGCGAGCCGCTTCACGCGCGCAGGTGCCGCCCGACGGAGATCCACGATGCGAGCACGCCG
>DATAQH010000116.1:0-4347 GCA_036264815.1 Candidatus Cybelea sp. | reverse complement strand
GCCGCAAAGCATCTTTTGCCAGCACTTGGGTTAGTTCGCTGCGAAGCTCCGCGAGATAGATTGAAAAACGCGCGAACCATTTCCACTCGGCCGCATGCGCGGGCTGCCGGTCGCCCCACGAATTGATAAGACGGCGGAGCTGCTGACGAAGCGACTCGCCGAGCGTGCCCGCGCTGCGCGCCGCTTGCAGGACGCGTTCGCACTCGCGCACGTCGCAGCCGACCCGCTCGCCCAGCACGTAACCGTTCCTCGCGTTTTGTATAGACTCCCGATCGCCGACCTGCGCGCGGGTCCGGGAGACGCACATCTTGAGCGCGTTGACGCCGGCTTTGCGGTCGAGCGCGGGCCAGAGCGCCGCGGCGAGCTTCTCGTTCGAGGTGCCTGGCTCGAAGAGCGCGAGTGCGGCGAGCAATTCCAAGCCGCGGTCGGAGACGTGGAGGGCCTCGGAGCCCTGGCGGACCTGACCGCGGACGATGTCGACGAAAAGCCGATCGTGGCGGGTTCGAAGCGGCGACCGCGCGACGCGTACGGCAAGGCGCTTGAAGATGCCGTAGTCCCGCGGCTCCGCTGAGTCGATCAGGAGCTCGATCGAGGTTTGCAGCGGTGCCGACTCGATACGCGCGGCAATCGCGCGTGCCTCGATCAGGCGGCGGCGTTGTGCGGGCGCGAGCAGGGCGGCGCAGACGCGCACGACGATTCGCAGGAAATCGTTTTCGCATCCATCGATCCGTTCGATCGCGCGATCGAGCAGCGCGGCGGCACGCTCGATGTCGCCACTTCCGAGGGCGGTCTGCAAGTCGGCGAGCGCAGCTTCTTCGATCGCGTCGACGGCCGGTAGACCGCAATCCTTGACGATCTGCTGCGCGGCCGCGACGCGATCGTCGTCGTTGCCGTACCATGCCGCCCGGGCGACCGCGCGTGCCGCTTCGACGATCCGTTCCGTTGGCCCGGTTCGTAGGGCAACGGATAACCGCTCCTCGCCGATCTTTAGCAAGTCGTCCCAATCGCCGTGGGTTACAGCTTTCTCCATGGCGATGACGGCCCGCTCTTCGTCGAAGCGCAGGTGCCGCGCGCCGTGCACGGCGTCGGCTTGCTCGACGAACGCGTCAGCTTCGAGAAACTGCCCTTGTTTTGCGGCGACGACGGCCGACGTTATCAGAACGAGCCGCTGCTCTTCGGGGTTCTCGTCCGCGCACGCCCCCGATCCGAGATCCTCGAGCGCCGTGCGTGCCTCGGCGGACCGATTGCGTTGTGACGCGAGCAGCGCGCGGCGCACGCCTAGCCGGCGGTAGAGGCCCGGAGCCGCTTGCGGAGCGACGCCCTGCTGGAGTGCGATCGATTCACCGTGAAGACGCTCGATGTCGACCGTCCGGCTGCGATCGCGCAAAACGGCCATCCAGAGACCCGGCCGCGCGACGATGACGGAGACCGGAATCTGCGCGAGCACTTCGATCAGCCGCAGCGAGGGTTGCTGCAGCGCCGCCGCCGGAAGACGATCGAGTGCGGCCGCAGCAGCGGTGCAATCGCCGGCGACGTTGTAGAGTTCGCCCGCGCGCAGGAAATCACCGAGCAGCGTGTTCCCGCCGGCGGCTCGCAGCACGTACTCGCTCAAATCCGCGCCGTAACGCGCGCGTAGCGCGGCGTGCAAGAGCGGATGCATTCGATACACGCCGGATTCGTACGAGATGAAGCCGGGAAGTCGCAGAAGACCCTCGACGATCGGCGCGGCGTGGGAGATGTCGGTGGCGGCCGAGATGTCTTCGAGCGTCGCTTCACCGACGGCGGCGGCCGCGAGCAGCGTCGTGGTCATTTCCGGCGTGAGCGCTGCCAGTACTTCGTTGAGCAAGTACTCGTGCGGATCGGTCGCAATCGAATCGAGCCGGTCGAGCAGCTGCTCGAGTTCCGGCTCGTAGTGCGCGATCCGCGCCAACAGCAGGAGCGCCGTCGGCCATCCCGCGGCAAGCCGAAGGATTCGATCGACGACCGGCTGCGCCAGGTCGCTCCCTTCGAACACGCTTGCCGCTTCCTCGCCGTCGAGTTGCAGCTCGGCCGGCCCGAGACTTAGTACTTGGTGCGGCGCCAAGTAGCGCCCGATTTCGAGCGGCAGCGGCTTGCGGGAACTGAGCAGCACGGCCCGCTCGGCCGGCCGCGCCGCCAGCATATCACCGACCAGCGCGAGTACGTTTGCGTGCGCTGCGAGCGCATCGGCATTCTCCAAAACCAATAACGCGCGTTCTTGCCGCAGCTTCCAGCATTCGAGCAGGGCACGGCTCCAGGCCGCGTCGTCGGCTTCGGTCACGTGAAGGAAGAGGCGCTCCCGCGCGAGGGGACCTCCTGCGGCCGATTCCGCCGCGAGTGCCGACATCATTCGGCCCGCGAAATCGCCGAGGCTCGAGACCCGGCCGCAATCGCAGATCGCGTGGCGTTCGAAGCGGCGCGCCCAAGCCGCCGCAAAATTCGTCTTTCCGTACCCCGGGGGCGCACAAAGCCGGATCAACGAGGGCTCGGCCGCGCCGAGCCGCGCGAGAAGGCGCCGGCGCGCTGGAATCATCGTCCTGCCATCACCGCGCCGTACGGAGCGCCTTACCCGAAATGCGCTCTTGGAGCAGCCCAAACCATGCGTCCATACCGAGGCCGGAACGCGCCGAAAGTTCGAGGATTGCCGCTTGCGGATTGACTTGATTGATACTCGCCGTCGCGGCAGCGCGATCGTACCCGACCGGTTCGGCGATGTCGATCTTCGTGATCAGGACGACCTGCGACGAGTTAAACGCGAGCGGGTACTTCAACGGTTTATCCTCGCCTTCGGTCACGGAGAACAGAACGACGCGCAGATCTTCGCCTAAATCGTACTCGGCTGGGCAGATGAGGTTACCGACGTTTTCGATCAAGAGAAGGTCGAAGCGGCGGTCGCGCCAATCGTCGAGCGCTTTCGCGATCATATCCGCATCGAGGCGGCATTCGGCTCCGGTGGTAATCTGGCGGACGTCCACGTTCGCGCTCGACAAGCGGGCGGCGTCGTTTTCGGTGGCTTGATCCCCTACCAGCACACCGATCGAGTAACGCCCGGCGAACCGCTGTAGCGTCTTTTCGAGCAGCGTCGTCTTCCCCGACCCTGGACTCGAAAGCAGGTTAACGACGAACGTAGCGCTCCGAGCAAAACGCTCGCGCAGCCGGCCGGCGATCGCGTCGTTCTTGAGCATGAGATTGCCGGCGATCTCGAGCACTCGCATCTTACTCATGCGGGAACCTCCACCGAAACGAGATCCATTTCCCGCCCGCGCACGATTTGCGGCGAGACCGTCGCGCATTGCGGACAGAGAAGTCCGGTGCCGGGGAGCGGCGCGCGCTCTCCGGCACAGAGCGGGCAATAGATCACCAGAGGAACCTCTTCGACGCGCAGCTCGCTGCCCTCGCAGATCGTTTGTGCCGTGACGACGTCCCAGGAGAATAGCAGCGCGTCGCGCACGATGCCGCTTAGCGCACCGACCCGGACGTGGACCCGGTAAATTCGGTCGATCCCCTGCTCGGCGGCAGTCGACTGGATGCCCTCCAAGAGGCTCAAAGCCACCGAAACCTCATGCATGCATGTACCATACCTGCAGCGCCCGCCTTTTGGAAGAGTGCGGCGCCGCGAACCCTGCGGCAAAGGCCGGGCGAAAGACTGCTTTGTAACAGAACGGTAACGGCTTTTCGGTTCGCGGGAGCAAGGCTACGCGCGACGCGTTCCCGCGATATCGGGATTCGATGCGCCCGAACGCTATGCGCCAAAAAATCGCCCGTCCGGTAACGGCGTGGTAACCGGATGCGGGTATTGTAATTCCACTTTTTTTTCACTAGCGTAGATGCTCTAGAGGATTCCCGACGCGAGGGTAAATTGCATGGCGGAAACGGTTGTCAACGTACTTTGGATTCCTGCCGGCCTCGGTTGCGACGGCGATTCCGTCGCCCTCACCGGCGCGACGCAGCCGAGCATCGAGGAGATTGCACTCGGCGCCCTGCCGGGGCTTCCCGGCGTTAAATTTCACTGGCCCCTCATCGAGTACAGCCTCGGCGGCTCCGAATTTCTTCAAGCGTTTTTCCAGGCCGAACGCGGCGAGCTCGATCCGTTCGTGCTCGTGCTTGAAGGGTCGATCGCCAATGAGGAGATCAAGAAAGAAGGCTACTTCACCGGATTCGGCAACGCGCCGGGAACCGACCAGCCCATCACTTTTAGCGGCTGGATCGACCGGCTCTCACCGAAGGCCTGGGCCGTTCTTGCGGTAGGGACGTGCGCGACGTATGGCGGCATCCACGCGATGGCCGGAAATCCGACCGGCGCGATGGGGGTGCTCGACTATCTGGGCT
>DATAQH010000079.1:0-4157 GCA_036264815.1 Candidatus Cybelea sp. | reverse complement strand
GCGGAAATGACGTTCGCTCGGCTCCCTTGCTTGTGGCAGTCTTCATGCTTTTCGGCGTCTTCGTACTCTCGGGATGCGGCGGCGCGAATGCCCCGGCGGCCGGAGCGGGTGTCGCCGGAGCGGGTATGCCGTTTACCACGCTCCCGCGGGCGAGGTTTCCGGCGCGGCCCGACCACCACGCGTACTCGACGAAGAGATCGCTCCTCTTCGAGGCGGACCTCGTCGAAGACGCCGTCAACGTTTATCAGGTGAAGGCGTTGACGAAGAATCCGAACCCGATCGCGCAGATCCACGTCCAAGCCGGTTGTCCCGACGGTTTGGCAATGGATAAGACCGGCACGCTCTACGTTGCGACCGAGTGCAACGGAAACGACATCGAGGAATATCCGAAAGGCTCGAGCACCGAGAAACTCGCGATCGCCGGCCTCTCGAATCCGTCCGGGCTCGCGATCGATTCGCACGGGGCGCTGTACGTGAGTACCTATCCCGCATCGATCGAAGAGTTTGCCTACGGGGGCACCTCGCCGATCCAGACGATCACCGGCCAAGGTCTCACCGATCCCTTGGGTTTAGCCGTCGATAAGGACGACAATCTCTACATCGCCGATTTCGGCGCTAGCCAAGTCTTCGAGGTCAAATACGGTACGACGACGGTAACGCCGTTGAATCTGCAGGATCTCCAAGAGCCGCTCGGCGTCACCGTCGACGAGAATGACGGCCTCATGTGGGTCGCCGACGGCAGCGGCGACAAAATCGACGTCTACCAACTCGGTAACTCGACGCCGATCGAACAAATCTCCGGCAATGGGTTTCCGTACGCCGTCGCAGCGGAGAACAAAGGCAAACCACTGGACACGGTCGTGACGTCAGACCTCGATACGCACGCGGTCTACGCATACAAGCCGGGAAAATATACGCCGTACGCTACGCTGAGCAACGGCATCCAGTCACCGGGAAGCCTGCTGATCGAAAAGCCGTAAGCCGGTGGTGCTCGCAGCGGCGGCCCTGCTCGGTTTTTTAGCCGGGTCACGCACCTTCACCGCACCGGCAATCCTCTGGCTGATGCGGCGGCCGGGCCCGCTTGCCTACGTGCTTGCGGTGCTTGCGCTGCTCGAAGACGCCGGCGATCTGCACCCTGGCGCGCCGGCCCGCACTCAACCGCTCGGCCTGATCGCGCGAGCCTGCAGCGGTGCGTTTTGCGGCTGGACGGTGACCGCGCAGGGCGGCGCCCCAGTCTTTGCCGGGGTGCTGCTTGGCGCGCTCGCGGCGCTGGGCGGTGCCTTTGCCGGATTGGCCGCCCGAAAGATCGCGATCGAGCGCATGGGGCGCGTCCCCGCAGCGCTGCTCGAGGACGCCGTCGCGATCGTTGCCTCGGTCGTCGTAGTCGCCTTCGTCTAGCTAAACGTGGGTTCCATCCCCCGACTTGAGACGCCCGCATTCCCGGCCTCCGGAGGCCTACGCAACGGAAACTCGAAGCGGAGAGCAACGTTTTTCTTCATGCGCTAAGAAAGGGTCTGAATGCGGCGTTGCGCCTCTGTTTGGCGGGGATCGCTCCTCGCTTTCCTCGTTGCTTGCTCTGCGAGCAACAATGGAAGCATTCCGCCGGCGTATCCGCTCGCGTCGACGGGGCTGTCCGGTAACGCCGTCCCGGATGCGACCAGCCACGGTACGCTCTTCGTGGCCAACTACTACTTGAGCACGATCGCCGTTGTGCCGCCGGGCTTTAAGGCCCCCAGCCGCATGATCTCAAACGGCGTCAGCTACCCCGATTCACTTGCCGAGGATAAATTCGGAACGCTTTACGCCGGCAATTACGGCGCACCGAGCGGAAGCTTCACGAGCACGGTTACCGCCTACGCGCACGGCGGCGGCAGTCTGTCACGGACGATCACCAACGGAATCTTTGGTCCCTATACGATGGCCGTCGATAGCTCAGGCCGCCTTTACGTCGCGAACAACGGCCACGATACCGTCACCGCGTATGCGCGCGGCGGAAAAACACCGGTACGAACGATCCTGCGAGATATTCGCAGTCCGCAGGGCCTTGCGTTCGACGGCAAGGGGAACCTCTACGTCGCAAACTTGGCCGGTAACAGCGTCACCGTCTATCCGCCCACCAAGAACGAACCGTTGAGGATCGTCAAAGTCGGCATGGCGGGCCCGTCGTCGATTGCAATCGACGCGGCCAACAACCTCTACGTTGCCAACGAGCGCGGCGGCTCGATCACGATCTATACACCCGGCAAGTGGAACGCGCCGCGCCGCCTCAAGGCGGGGATTCACCGGCCGATCGCGATCCGCACCGACGGCGTTACGCTCTACGTGCTGAACTATTCGCGCAACGTGCTGGCGGCCTACGACGTGCAGACGCTCAAACGAATCGCGGCGACCTCGACGGGGATTGCGTGCCCGAGCACGATGACGATGAGCCAGAACGGCCTGATCTACGTCGCCAGCACCTGTCCCAGCAGCGTCACCGTCTACTCAGCGTCCGATC
Source organism: Candidatus Cybelea sp. (assembly GCA_036264815.1). Classification (GTDB taxonomy): domain Bacteria; phylum Vulcanimicrobiota; class Vulcanimicrobiia; order Vulcanimicrobiales; family Vulcanimicrobiaceae; genus Cybelea. The sequence continues at coordinate 1,660 of DATAQH010000079.1, read as the reverse complement.
TGCGCCTGCAGCGAACGATTACCAAGGGCATCAGCGATCCGGTCGCTCTCGTCGTCGCTCCGTAGCGTCGCCCTCCTCGCAATCCTCGCCGGCTGAGACCACGGCGACGCGCGGCCGGGCCGGCACCGGCGTTCGGACTTGCTTGGCGAGGAGCTTTGTGATACAAAGTAAATAATGGAACTCCAGCAGGCGCTTTCGGATCTTGCCGAGGTTCGCGACCGCCTCGCCCAACTCCAACGCTTCGAGGGCTACTCGGCTCCCGCCGCCGCCGCAAGCGGCGTCGTCGCAATCGTCGCCTCGCTCGTGCAGCGCGCAGCGGCACCGCTGCCGCGAACGCCCGAAGCGCATCAGACGTATCTGCTGATCTGGCTCTCGTGTCTCGCAGTCGCCCTGCTGCTCAACTACGGCGCGGTGACGGCGTGGCTGATCAAGCACCGCGCGCCAGGTGCGCGCAGCCGTTTCCGGACCGCCGCGATCTCGATTTCCCCGAGCATCGTTTTAGGCGGCGCGCTGAGCGTTGCGCTCATCGATCTGGGCGCGTATTCGCTTCTGCCGGGAACTTGGTTTGCGTTTTACGCCATCGGACTCTTTGCTTCGCGCGGTGCGGTTCCGCCGTCGACGATCGTCGTCACTGGATTCTTCGCGCTGCTCGCGCTCGCGTTTCTGATTACGCCGCTCGTCGCCGCCGCGCTCGCTTGGTGGGTGATGCCCTTGGGATTCGGTGCCGGACAACTCTTCATCGGGTACTTCATTTGGGTCGATAGCCGGCCGTGAGCGAACAGCCGGGCGCGCCGTTTGCCTATCCGGGGCTCGAGCGCATCTTTCACGAGCGCGGACGGCTCGCGATCTGTACCTGCCTCATCGCGCATCCAAACGGCTTGAGCTTTACCGAGCTGCAGGGCGCGTGCGATCTCACCGACGGGAACCTCAATCGTCACCTGCACGCGCTCGCGGAGGTCGGCATCGTCGCTACCGACAAGCAACGGGGCGCGGGACGCGCGCTCACGACGTACCGCATCACAAAGCGGGGGCGCCAACGCTTTCTCGCTTACGTCGACGAACTCGAAAGCGTCGTTCGCGACGTGCACGAGCGGCGCGACACGGTGCCCCGTTCGAAGCTGGCAACGACGTGATTCCGCGTCACGTCGCGATCATCATGGACGGCAATCGCCGCTGGGCGCGCGAGCGCAAGCTGCCGATCGCGTTCGGTTACCGGCAGGGCGTCACCGCACTGCGGCGCACGCTGCGCGCCGCGCGGCGCGCAAAGATTCGCGTCGTCACGGCGTACGCGTTCTCCGAGGAGAACTGGAATCGCCCGGCCGCGGAGGTAGACCAGTTAATGGCGCTCTGTTTGAGGGCGGCGAGCAGCGAGCTGCGCGCGCTGCGTCACGAAGGTGTCCGGGTTCGGCTCTGCGGGCGCGCGGACCGGCTGCCGGCGGCGACGCGACGCGCACTGCAAGGCCTCGTTGCGGCGACCGCTCGCAACGACGAGGTGACGTTGAATCTTGCCATCGATTACGGCGCCCGACGCGAGATCGGCGACGCCGTCCGCGCGCTCGCGCGAGAAGTCAACGAAGGGCTGCGTTCCGTCGATTCGATCGACGAGCGTGCCGTCGAGAGCCGTCTCTATACCGCCGGCCTTCCCGATCCCGATCTCGTC
>DATAQH010000075.1:0-7494 GCA_036264815.1 Candidatus Cybelea sp. | reverse complement strand
TTGTCTCTCCCGAAACGCAGGTAGACCGGTCCCCACATCTCGGAGAGCGCCAGGGCGGCTTTTTTCGTCTGCACCGAATCGCAGGGAACGACGACCGTCATATGCGGGATAACGCGCATGATCGCGATATCTTCGATCGCTTGGTGCGTCGCGCCGTCCGGACCGACCGAGACGCCGGCGTGCGCGCCCGCAATCTTTACGTTTGTCTCGTTGAGCGCCATGATCGTGCGCACTTGCTCCCACGAGCGACCTGGATTGAACATCGCATAGCTCGCGATCCACGGAACCTTGCCGACCGCCGCCAGACCGCCCGCCATCGCTACGAGCATCTGCTCGGAGACACCGATCTCGATGTACTGCTCGGGGTGCGCCTTCTTAAAGCCCTCGAAGCGCGTCGACTCGGAAAGATCGGCGCATATGCCGAGGACGTCGTGATTGCGCGAGCCGGCCTCGATCAACCCCTCTCCGAAACCGTTGCGGGTCGGGACCATCTCGATGCCGGAGCTGCGATAATCGGCCAGGTGCATTGTTTGCGCGCTTTCCCGCACGCCCGTACCGCTACTCATGGGCCAAGATCCGTTCGCGGTCGGCGTTTAGCTCGCGCAGCGCCTCATCGGCCTGCTCTTTGTTCGGGGGCTTGCCGTGCCAGAGGTAGTCGCCCTCCATATAAGAGACGCCTTTACCCGGAATCGTGTTGGCGATGATCACCTGCGGTTTTCCTTTGTAGGAGCGAGCGCGCTGCGCCGTTTCGATGAACTCTGCGATATCGTTGCCGTCGCACTCGTAGACCTCCCAGTTGAAGGCGCGATACTTCTGGGCGAACGGCTCGAGCGGCATCACGTCTTCGGTGCTGCCGTCAATTTGAATGAAATTACGATCGACGATCGCGGTGAGGTTGTCGAGCTTGAACTTTGCGCCGGTCAGAACCGCTTCCCAATGCAGGCCGCACTGGTGCTCTGCATCCGACGTGACGACCCAGACGTGAAAATCTTTACCGTCCATCTTTGCCGCCAGCGCCATCCCAACGCCCTGCGCGAGACCCTCACCGAGCGGCCCGGAGGTCGTCTCGACCGAGGGCAAGCTCACTCGTTCCGGGTGGCCCTGAAGGCGGGAGCCGAACTTGCGCAGCGTCAGCAGCTCCTCGACCGGAAAGTAGCCGAAGTTCGCCATTGCGGAGTAGCGAACCGGGGCGATATGGCCGCACGAGAGCAGCAGCCGGTCGCGGTCCGGCCATTGCGGATTTTTGGGATCGTGCCGCATCAAACGCCCGTAAAGCGCCGTAAAAACGTCCGACATGTCCAGCGGACCGGCCGAGTGCCCGGACCCTGCGGCCAGCAGCGAGCGAATGATGCCTTGGCGTATGTCGTTGGCTTTGAGTTCTAAGGCCGTCAAATCCTCAGTCGTAAGGCTCTGCATGGGAGGCGTAATACCAGCCGCGGCACATCGGAACCTCGGGAGCTGGGGAGGTTCCCCCGCGGCAGGGCGCCCACCGCCCCAGCCCGAATCCGGCGCGGTTAATCAATAATAATACATACTAAAATTTAGGAGACACCGTGCCCGAATCCGTAACCTTGACGGTCGGCGGGCGCACGATGGTCATCGAAACCGGCGAGCTAGCGAAGCAGGCAAATGGCTCCGCTCTGGTTCGTTATGGCGACCAAAACGTCGTGCTCTGCGCCGTGACCGCGTCCGATAAGCCTCGCGAAGGCATCGACTTCTTCCCCCTCACCTGCGATTTCGAAGAGAAGATGTATGCAGCCGGAAAGATTCCCGGCGGCTACATCAAGCGTGAGGGGCGTCCCCCCGAGCACGCCGTGATCAGCTCCCGTCAGATCGACCGGCCGATCCGGCCGCTCTTTCCCGATGGTTTCCGCAACGACGTGCAGATCGTTGCGACCGTGCTTTCGATCGATCCCGAACTCGACGCCGACGTGCTCGGCGTCTGTGCCGCCGGCGCCGCGCTCGCGCTGAGCGACATTCCAATCGACAAGACCGTAGCCGCCGTGCGCGTCGGACGTGACGAAGACGGCAAGTTGATCTGCAACCCGACGCTGCCGCAGTCCGAAAGCGGCGGCATGGACATCGTGATCGCCGGCACCGCCGACGCCGTGATGATGGTCGAGGGCGGCGGCCGCGAGATCGCCGAGGAAGATTTTCTCGCTGCCGTCGAATTCGCGCACGCCGAGATTCGCAAGATCGTCAAAGCGATCGACCAGCTTGCAAAAAAGAACGGCAAGAAAAAACGCGAGTTCCCGCTCCTCACCGTCGATGCGACGCTGGACAAGTGGGTGCGCAAGTCGTTTGCAAAAGACGTCGCCAAAGCGATGCGGATCGTCGACAAGCAAAAGCGCGAGGAGGCGTTCGGCGAGATTACGGTCGACGAAGCGATCGCGCGCTGCGGCAAGAAGGACGAAAACGTGCGAGCCCTGCTCGAGACTCCGCCTACCGTCAAGGAGTTCGGCAAGATCATCAAGGCCATGGAGGAGGAAGAACTCCGCGTCATGGTCGTGGATGAAAAAATCCGGCCCGACGGCCGTAAACCCGACGAGATTCGTCCGATATGGTGCAAGGTGCACTACGTACCCCGCGTGCACGGGTCGGGAGTATTCACCCGCGGTCAGACGCAGGTCTTTACGGCTGCGACGCTCGGTTCCACGAGCGACGCGCAGCGTCTGGACGGCATCGTGGCGCTCGAAAACAAACGCTACATGCACTTTTACAACTTTCCGCCGTACTCGGTCGGCGAGACGCGCCCGATGCGCGGGCCGGGCCGCCGCGAGATCGGACACGGCCATCTCGCCGAACGCGCGCTCGTTCCCGTGCTGCCCCCGAAGGACGAGTTTCCCTACACGCTGCGCCTGATGAGCGAAGTGCTCGAATCCAACGGCTCGTCCTCGATGGCATCGGTCTGCGGCTCGTCGCTCGCGCTCATGGACGCGGGCGTGCCGATTCGCGAACACGTTGCCGGCGTCGCGATGGGCTTGATTCTCAAGGGTGACAAGTATACCGTCCTCACCGATATTCAGGGTCTCGAGGACGCGCTGGGCGAGATGGACTTCAAGGTCGCGGGCACGCGCAAAGGCATAACCGCGATCCAGATGGACATCAAAGTCCAAGGCGTTACGATCGGCATCATGCGAGAAGCGATGGAGCAAGCGCGCAAATCGCGTTACTTCATCATCGACAAGCTCGCCGAGGCGATCGCGCAGCCCCGCGAGCAGCTCTCGCAGTATGCTCCGCGAATGATCGTGATCAAGATCGATCCGGCGAAGATCAAAGACGTCATCGGTCCCGGCGGAAAAGTCATCAACAAAATCATCGCCGATACGGGCGTGGAAAAGATCGACATCGAGGACGACGGCAGCGTTTTCATCACGTCGCTCGACGGCGCGTCGGGCGACAAAGCGAAAGAAATCGTCGAGAACCTCACCAAAGAGGTCGTCGTCGGCGAGACCTATCGCGGCACGGTTACGCGGATCATCGCGATCGGCGCATTCGTGCAGATCCTCCCCGGCAAGGAGGGTCTGGTGCACATCAGCCAGCTCGCCCCGACTCGCGTTGAAAGGGTCGAGGACGTCGTGAAAGTCGGCGATGAGGTCATGGTGAAGGTCATGGAGATCGACGGCCAAGGGCGCCTCAACCTCTCTCGCAAGGCGCTGATGGGCGGCGGTTCGAGCAACGGCGAGCCGGGCGGCCGCGCCCCGCGCGAGTTCACACCGCGCGAGTTCACGCCGCGCGAGGCGGGGCCGCGTGAGACCGCACCGCGCGACGCCGCACCGCGCGACGCAGCCCCAAGCGCTAGCGCCCCTGGGGCTCCCCCGATGCGCCGTCGCCGCCGAACGCAGGGGCGTCACGAAGACGAATAGGTAACGCGTGGAGGATCGCGCAGCGCGTCACTGACCGCCGAAGCGCAATCCGACATCGAGGAACGCGCGATGCACGCGATCCTCCACGCCCGCATACCAGCGCAGCCGTGCGGCGATCGGGCCGGAAACGTCGCCGTCGACGTGATAGAACGGCATGCCGTCAAGGAGATCTCGCCGGTAGATAAGATCGAAGCGAAGCGGGCTGCGCGCTTCGTACGTCAACCACATCGCGTTGACGGTCGGCGCCGTGCCCTCGTCGTAACCGGCGACGACGAACGGCGTCACCGTGTCGGTGACATGCATCGTCCATGCGCGCAGCGCCAGCTCGGGCGTCACCTGCCACGTCAAAGCCAGGCCGGCGGAGGTAATCGTGCCGGAGGTAACTCCGGTAACCCGTTGCGAGGCCTCCTCGAACGAAACGCGCACGCGGGAAAGATCGGTGTACGTTAGGGCTCCAGCGACGAGCTCGTTGCGCTCGAGCTGCACCGACGTCGGCGGGTAATCGATGTAATCGTACTGCTCGAGGAAGGTCGGCAGCGTAAAAGAGCCGCTGCCCGCAACGTTGAGGCTCCATCGGGCGTTGGGAAAAAGCTGCGCCTGCAAGGACGGCGCGACCAGCGCGGTCTTTGCCGGCTGCGATACGCCGTACGAGCCGCCTCCATAATCTATCCAGAACGCGCCCAGACCGGCTTTGATGTCGTAGTCGGCGCCGGTCGCGTGAATGCCCGCGTCGAGCCGCGACTGCGAGAGCGTCGCACCGATACTGGGCAGCTGCGACCACGCCGTCTGCTGATCGTAGAGACCGGTGGAGAGCCGCAATCCGAGATCGGCAAACGCCGAGACGGGGCCCGGCGAATGCGCGCCGATCAGAAAGTTGGAGTCCGACCAGATCGCGGCGGCCGAGTATGCGGCCGAGCCGAACGTATAGCTCCCCCGGTCTACAACTGCGGAGGCATACAGATTCTGGAGCTGCGGATTCACGTAGGTCGCGTTGAGGAAAGAGTAGCCTCCCGCGTAGTTCGACAGGGGCGTTCCGAACGTCCGTCCCTGTTCGCTTCCGCCAGTGAACGTCAGCGACTGATCGCCGCCCGGCGACCACGTTGCCGACGCGTCACCTCGCTGGCGCGATTCGGTATCGTTGGTGAACGTCCCGAGTACCGCCCCCGCTGCATCGGAACCGACCTGCGCTCGAGCGATCGTATCGCTCCCGACGGTAGCAACCTGCCAGTTCGAATCGCTGACGAACGGGCTGAGTTCGGCGATGCCGCCGGCGGCCTGATCCCCGTAGAGGAATGCGTCGGTGGCCGGCTGCAGCGAGGCGCTGCGCGCGAACTGCGCCGGGATCAGCGCGTAGGGCGAGCCGCCGGCCACGATGTCGTAGTTCGGAGAGCCGTCGTCGACCAACAGCGAGCCGTCAGGCGAGAGCCCACGGTCGCTGACGCGCGAGCCCGGATAGGGACTCTCGCTCTGCGCCAGCAGCGTAAAGGGACGCAGTCCGAGGGTAGACTCGACGTTTGCATAGGGGAGGCTCTGGATGTCCGAGGAGTTGGGCGTATCGCCGACAAGCGCTTCGTACCGTCGGACGATGACGACTACCGGCTCGCCCTCGCGTACGGCAGCCTGCGCCGGAGCGCAGTACCGGCAGCGGATGACGACCGTTGAGATCCCCGCCGCATCGATTGCGAAGGTTCCCGACGAGTCGGTCGTTGCGCGTACCGGCGGAGCTCCTGGCCGCCGGCCCTCGACGCTCGCGCCGGAGATGGGGACCCCGCCTTGATCGCGGACAGCGCCGACAACCAACGGAGCCGCAGCCCGCGCGGGGAGCGCCACCAGCATCACCAAAAGGAGCGCCGCCGCGCCGTTGTGCGGGAGATTCACGGATTCTTTAGACTTTCGGCTATGATGGAAGTAGTGTCAAGAACTCCGCTCCGTCCCATCGTCGTTTCTATGCTGCTCGCACTCCTCTTCACTTGCGGCCACTTTGCCGTGGCCGGGGCAGAATCGCTCGAGGACGCGATCGCGGGCGCATTGACCCCCTCGGCGGCTCCCGCGATGCTCGGCCCCATTACGTCGGCCGGCCGAACCGGATGGGAGTGCAAGCCGGAGCGCGCGGCGTCCTCTACAGGATGGCACCAGGCCGAACTTCCTGCCGGCCCCGGTAATCTGTGATCGATGCGGGTTCTGCTTGCCGGCGCCGTACTCACCGGTCTGATGACGGCTGCGGCAACGGCACAAACGTATTCGACTTCCCGTCCGCTTCCACGCACGACATCGCAGCCCGCGCTTCGAACGCTCGCGACGCAGCGCGAGGTCGAGGAGCGCTTTACGATCGGCCTGAGCGCGTTATCCCGCAACGATTGGAAATCGGCAATCGCCGAGTTCGAACGGATCGTCGCGCTCGATCCGCCCGAACCCAAAGGGTCGACGGCGCGGTACGATCTCGCGATCGCCTACGCCAACGACGGACGCAATGACGACGCCGCACGCGCACTGCGCGCGGCTCTGGCGCTCGATCCCGGTTTCTTGGCCGCTATGGCCAATCTCATCGCCGTCGACCTCGCCCGCGGCGATATCGGCGAAGCGCGCGCGACCGCCGATCGCTACGTCACCCTAGATCCGGCTTCCGCGCGCGCCCTCTACTCGCGCGGAATCGTCGCATTGCAAGCCGGCGATGCGGTAACCGCGCGCCAAGACTTTGGAAAACTCCTCCACGCCAATAGCTCCTATGCGGTCGCCCACTACGACCTCGCCCTCGCCGAAGAGCGCCTTGGACGCTACGACGCGGCGGAACGCGAACTGCGCGGCGCGTTAGCGCTCGCGCCAACGTACGCTCGTGCGCGCTTCGCGCTCGGCGTCGTGCTCCTGAGAGAGGGGGAGCATGCGGCTGCACGCAATGCCTTCGAACGAGCTTGCAGCGACGCCGCCGACGATCCGGCCCTGCAAAATATTGCCGCTGCGATGCGCGATTCGATCCGGGTTCCCTGAGCAAAAGGCCTTTATACTTTTTTCATCCGGCCAGGCTACCCTAGCGAGCACAATCGACACTCTCTTGGAGGTTTCATGTCAACACGACTCGCGGCTCTCTCATTGGCGATAGCCGCCGCCACACTTGCGGCTTGCGCGGGAGGCGGTAGCGGAACCGGCGCATCGGGTGCCAGCACCCTGCTTCTTCCCTCGTACAACAAGAACGTTGCCATCTTCGCGACCGTGCCAAAGGATACGGTCGGCGAAGAACTGCCCAGCGAAGGCCTCGGATCGATCAACGATTCGCACTGGAAGGCGACGCTCGGCGGTTTCACCCAGACCTCGTTCTCGCAGGCCCTCGGCTTTCCGACCGGCACGAAAATCACGCTCGAGAATCTCTCCAGCGGCATCTCGCACACGTTGGATGTCGTGAAGAAGATTAGAAAGGCCCCGGCGAAGTTCCCGACTAATCCGTCGCTGCCCACGAACGCGCGCGGCGGCGGCGTCCTCGGGCCGAAGTTCGCAAGCGGCGTTCTATCGCCCGGCAAATCGGTGAGCGTCATGCTGTCGAAGGCCGGTATCTATCTGTTCGGCTGCGCGTTTCACTATTCAGAGGGAATGCGCGACGTCATCGTCGTGAAGGCGAAGGCGACGCCCGGCCCGC
>DATAQH010000050.1:0-2981 GCA_036264815.1 Candidatus Cybelea sp. | reverse complement strand
AAAAAAGCTTAGCCGAAACGGTTAAGAGAGAACGATGGGCGATCGCGATGCGGTCGCCCGTTTTTCTTTGTGAGGCTCCTTAGGGAACGGAGACGAGCTCGGGCGCTTTCCCGCCGTGCTCCTCGACCCAGTGGCACGCGGCGACATGCCCCGGCGCATACTCGTGCAGCGGCGGCTCCTCAATCTTGCAGCGCTCGAACGCGACCGGACAGCGCGTGTGAAAGCGGCATCCCGGCGGGGGGTTGACCGGCGAGGGAATGTCTCCGGTGAGTACGATGCGTTTACGCCGTTTTTCGAGCACCGGGTCGGGAATCGGGATCGCCGAGAGCAGCGCCTGAGTGTACGGGTGCATCGGCCGCTCGTAGAGAGCGTCACGGTGGGCCAGCTCGACGATCTTGCCGACGTACATCACGGCCACGCGCGTCGAGATGTGCCGCACGACCGACAGGTCGTGGGCGATGAACAGGTAGGTCAGCTTGAGTTTCTTCTGGAGATCCTCGAGCAGGTTGATGACCTGCGCTTGAATCGAGACGTCAAGTGCCGAGACCGGTTCGTCGCAAACGATGAAGCGCGGATCGACGGCGAGCGCGCGCGCGACCCCAACGCGCTGCCGCTGCCCGCCGGAGAACTCATGCGGATAGCGGTTCGCGTGGTACGGCTGAAGTCCGACGAGCGAGAGAAGTTCTTGAACCCGCTCCTCCACGGCCTTACCCGAGGCGATGTGGTGAATCCGCAGAGGCTCGGCAATGATCTCGCCGATCGACATCCGTGGATTGAGCGACGCGAAAGGATCCTGGAAGATGATCTGAATCGAGCGTCGCAACCGGCGTATCTCGTTCCGGTTCATCGCCAGGACGTCGCGATTTTCGAAGATGATCTCACCCTTGGTCGCCGGGAGAAGCCGTAAGAGCAGCCGGCCGATCGTGGTCTTGCCGGAGCCGGATTCGCCGACCAACCCTAGCGTCTCACCCTCTTCGATTCGAAAACTTACACCGTCTACCGCTCGGACGTCGGCGACGTGGCGCGACATCAACCCAGCGTGGATTGGGAAGTATTTGAAGAGATCCCTGACCTCGACGAGGGAGCCGTTGTTCACGTGCTGCCGCCCGGAATCGTGGGAAGGTCGCGCTGGCTCTCGGGGCGCTGGTCGCGCGCACGCTCGTCGTAGAGGAAGCAGCGCGCCACGTGCCCTCCGCCAAAATCGTAGAGCGGAACCGGCTCGGCGCAGATCGGCATCGTGTAGGCGCAGCGCGGCGCGAAAGCGCAGCCCGGCGGGAGCCGTAAGAGGTTCGGCGGCTGTCCGGCAATCGGAACCAGACGCTTATTCTGGTCGAGCCTCGGCAGTGACGAGAGCAGGCCCTGCGTATACGGCATACGCGGCTCGGCAAAGATCTGCTCGGCGGTCCCGTATTCGACCATGTTGCCGCCGTACATTACGAGCACGTTCCGGCAGAACTCGGCGACGACGCCAAGGTCGTGCGTGATCAGAATGATGGCCGCCCCCGTCTCGCGCTGGAGCTCGTCCATCAGCTCGAGAACCTGGGCCTGGATCGTAACGTCGAGCGCGGTCGTCGGCTCGTCGGCGATGAGCAGCTCCGGATTACACGAAAGCGCCATCGCGATCATCACCCGCTGGCGCATGCCGCCCGAGAACTGATGCGGATAGTCGCCGAGCCGCTTTTCGGCCAGCGGAATACGAACCTTGCGCAGCATGTCGATGGCACGCTCGCGCGCTTCGCGCTGGTCGACGCCGAAATGGAGGCGCACCGCTTCGGCGATCTGCTCGCCGATCGTGAGCACCGGGTTCAGCGAGGTCATGGGATCTTGAAAGATCATGGCGATCCGCCGGCCGCGAATCGCGCGCATCTCCGCCTCGTTCTTATCCGGCAGGCTTTCGCCGGCCAGGGCGATGCGCTCGGCGGTGACGGTCGCGGTCCGCGGCAACAGCCGCATGATCGAGAGCGCCGTCACGGATTTTCCCGAGCCGGATTCGCCAACGATGCCGAGCGTTTCCCCGGCTTCCAGGGAAAACGAGAGACCGTTTACCGCGGTTACGGGGCCGTCTTCAGTGCGAAAGGTCGTCCGAAGGTTGCGGACTTCGAGCAGCGGCACGGACTCGCTTAGGGCCTCAAATGCCGGTTAGCGAGAGAAAGAACGCGACGACCACGAACGTCACGGCGGCGATACCGGTCCACCGCTTGAGCTGCTCGTCGGCACCGAGCCGACCGCGATACGCCGACTCGACGCGTCCGCCGATCGTTCCAGTCAGGCCTTCCTGCTTGGTCGTCTGGATCGCCAGCAGCGCGATCATGGCGACCGCAGCGACGATGAAGATCCCGGCAAGCGTGTGCGTCAGCCACGGCACGTGCATCGCAATCGGCGTCTGCTGCATCGGCTCGGGCGCCGCAACCGGCACGTTGGGCGCAACTGCCCCCCTGGGCAAGGTCGTAGCCGCGGCCGATGGTACGGCCTTGGCAGCCGCGGTGGCGGCTAGAAGAACTAGATTCAACGGACTTTCTCTTCCTTAATATCGGGATTGCGGCATCTTCACTACGACCGCAGGCCTCGGGCCGCCTGCACGAGTAGGCAAGGGGCAGTGCCGGAATCCGAGAGCCGCGCCGACCATGTCTCAGCCGTCGTTCCGATTAAGAACCGGCGCGTCTGGCGCGATTTGGCGCGGATCCTGTCGACGATCTTCAACCCTTTTCTGACGGCCCTGGCGCTCTTCGTGATCCTCGCCCACATCGGCGCCAAGGACACACTCGACTTCTGGCGCCTGCTCTTCGTTTCGACCTTCTTCGTCTCGATTGGGCCCATGCTCTACGTCTTCTGGCTCTACGCGACCGACCGGATCTCCGATCTCGACATGTCGGTACGGGCCGAGCGTGAGCTGGTCTTTAGCGCCTTCGTCATCTTCGACGTCCTCGGCGCGATTGCGCTCTGGATCGTGCACGCGCCGCGGCTGATGATCGCGGCGATGC
>DATAQH010000390.1:0-1682 GCA_036264815.1 Candidatus Cybelea sp. | reverse complement strand
CTTCGCTTCCGCCGATCATGATCGGCAGCATGCCGAGCTCTTGCACCGCGACGATCAGCGCGCTCGAGGCGCACGCTTTTGCGATCTCTTCGACGACCTTGACATAGGTGAGGAAGGTGCCTCCAAGGCCGCCGTACTCCGAGGGAATCGGGATACCCAAGAGGTCGTTCTGTGCGAAGAGCTCCTTTATATCCCACGGAAACTCGCCGGTGGCGTCGATCTCGGCGGCGCGTGGTGCGACTTTCTCAGCGACCAGCTCGCGCACCATGGCGAGGATCATCGCCTCTTCCTCGTTCGCTGCAATGTCAATCGGTGCTGTAGCCATAAGGTGGCTTAGTTTCCACGAAGGCGGCCTCCGTTCCGTCGGCGCATAAGGGCGGAATGGAGAAGGTTTACGCCTCCTGCGCCGAGGCGGTGGCCGACATTCCAAGCGGCGCGTCGATCGCCGTGGGCGGCTTCGGGCTCAACGGGATTCCGCACAACCTGATCGAGGCGCTGCTCGAGCAGGGCGCCACAGATTTAGTTACCGTCTCGAACAACTGCGGGGTGGACGGCTGGGGCCTCGGCGTTCTGCTGAACAACAAGCGAATTCGGCGGACGACCGGGTCCTACGTCGGCGAGAACCGCGAGTTCGAGCGTCAATATCTCAGCGGCGAGCTTGAAGTCGAGCTGGTACCGCAAGGAACGCTCGCCGAGCGCTTGCGAGCGGGCGGCTGCGGCATCCCGGCGTTCTACACGCCGGCCGGCGACGGCACGCTGATCGCCGAGGGCGGCTTACCGTGGCGCTACAAGTCCGACGGCGGCGTCGCCGTCGCTTCTCCGAAGAAAGAGACGCGCGTCTTCAACGGGCGCGAATACGTGCTGGAGACCGGGATCGTCTGCGATTACGCGCTGGTGCGCGCTTCCGTCGCCGATCGCGCGGGAAATCTGATTTTCCACAAAGCGACGCGCAACTTCAATCCGCTCTGCGCGATGGCCGGGAAGATCACGATCGCCGAAGTCGAGGAGCTGGTAGAACCCGGCGCGATCGATCCGGAAAGCGTGCATCTTCCGGGCGTCTTCGTGCAGCGCATCGTGCACGTCGGCCCGCAAGGGAAACGCATCGAACGCGTCACAACCCGCCCCCGCGTGTAATCGGTGTAATCGGTGTCATCGGTGTCACCCGTGTCACCCGTGTCACCCTGAGCCTGTCGAAGGGCTGTCGAAGGGCTGTCGAAGGGCTGTCGAAGGGTTGTCGAAGGGTTGTCGAAGGGGAACAAATGGCACTCACTAGAACGCAACTTGCCGCGCGCGTAGCGCAAGAGTTGCGCGACGGACAGTACGTGAACCTCGGCATCGGCCTGCCGACGCTCGTGCCGAATTACGTCGCGCCGGACGTAACGGTGACGTTACAGAGCGAGAACGGCATCCTCGGCATGGGCCCGTATCCGTACGAAGGTCAAGAGGATCCCGACTTGATCAACGCCGGTAAGGAGACGGTAACGGTTCTTCCCGGTGCGTCGTTCTTCGATTCCGCGCTCTCGTTCGGGATGATTCGCGGCGGGCACATCGATCTTGCAGTACTCGGCGCGATGCAGGTCTCCGAGCGCGGCGATCTCGCGAACTGGATGATACCGGGCAAGATGGTAAAGGGGATGGGCGGCGCAATGGACTTGGTGCACGGCGCAAAACGCGTCATCGTC
>DATAQH010000385.1:0-1641 GCA_036264815.1 Candidatus Cybelea sp. | reverse complement strand
GCCGAGCCAGCCCGCGTCCGTACGCCGTTGCGGCGCGCGTCCCGACGATTGCTACGCAAGGGTGCGCCAGCCCGCCTAAGGATCCGCTGCACCACAGGCCGCCGGCGACCGCTTCGAAGCCGCGGCCGGTTCGCGCAGCCTCGATTCGCGCCCGGGTCTCGAAGATCGGCTCGTGCATCGCCGGCTCCATCACGCCGTGGCCGCCCCCGTGCAAGAGATGCGCCAGGGGGAATCGGGAGCGCCCGACGGAATAGGCGGGCCGAACGGAGGTAGCACAGTTGGCAGCAGAAGCCTATTGCGTCAAGTGTAAGGCGAAGCGGGAGATCAAAGACGCAGTTCAGATCACGATGAAAAACGGTCGTCCGGCAACCGAGGGCAAGTGCCCCGTCTGCGGGACGAAGATGTTCAAAATCGGCGCCGCGAGCTAATTTTTGGCCGCGCTCCCGTTGCCGGGCCGCTGAAATCAGCGGCCCTTTTTGCTCTCCAGCGTTCCCTAACCCACCACTAGTGACGTATAATACGCTCGCCCACAAGATATGCCGTGGGGGAGATATTTACCGCTGACTTGCCCGACCTGTCGTATCAGCGAGACCCGCGTCGTCGACTCGCGCGACGACGAAACCGTGGTGCGCCGCCGCCGCGAGTGTCTGGATCCGCGCTGCAAGCACCGCTTTACGACCTACGAACGCATGGAAGTGCCGCGCCTCTTCGTCGTCAAAAAGGATGGCCGCCGGGAACAGTACAGCCGTGACAAGATTTTGGCCGGGCTGCGAAAAGCGTGCGAGAAGCGGCCGATCTCCGAAGGGCGTATGGAAGCCGTGGCCGCCGACTTGGAGCGGGAACTCTTCGCCCGCGGCGAGAGCGAGGTGCCCTCGGCAATGGTCGGAGAGAAGCTCATGGAGGCGCTGCGAAAACTCGATCCCGTCGCGTACATTCGCTTTGCGAGCGTCTATCGATCGTTCCGCGATATCGAAAGCTTCCGAGAAGAGCTCGCTCAACTTTAGTGGAGGCCGCATAGTGGAACGCGTGCGTGTCGCGCTTGCGCGCCTGCCGCAGGGCGAGGGTCTGCCGCTGCCGGCATATATGAGCGAACATGCGGCCGGCGCCGATCTCTGCGCGGCTATCGGCGATCAGCTCACGCTGCTGCCGGGTGCGCGCGCACTGGTGCCGACGGGTTTCTCGATTGCTCTTCCGCCCGGCTACGAGGCACAGGTCCGGCCGCGGAGCGGGCTTGCTATTCAAAGCGGCGTCACGTGCCTCAATTCGCCCGGAACGATCGATGCAGACTATCGCGGCGAGGTCCGCGTCGTGCTCGCCAATCTTGGAACCAAACCGGTTCTGATCAATCGCGGCGATCGCATCGCGCAGATGATCGTCGCGCCGGTTTCGCGCGCCGAGTTCGATGTCGTCGAGGAACTCCCGCCAAGCCCGCGCGGTGAGGGAGGCTTCGGCTCGACGGGCGTCGTTTCGTGAACGTTTATATTGTCGGCCGGGGTGCGGTCGGTACGTACCTCGGCGATCTGCTGCGTTCGGTCGGAGTCGACGTAGCCTACGCGCCGCGCGACCTCTCGGCGGTTCGGGCGTACGACGCCGACGTGGCGATCGTGGCGACCAAATCCTACGACACCGACGGCGCAATCG
>DATAQH010000330.1:0-12533 GCA_036264815.1 Candidatus Cybelea sp. | reverse complement strand
GAACCCCGTGATCCTCTGGTTTGGGCTATTCTAGGTCTTTTTCGTCGGCGTGCTGGCGATACGCGAGTGGAACAAGGCGTACTGTCTGATCGTGGTGACCTACCTGCTGCAATGGCTGCCGTGGATCTTGTCGCCACGCTTGATCTTCGCGTATCACTTTTACGTCAACATCCCGCTGATCTGCCTCTGCAACGCGATCGTGCTGCAGCGCTGCTGGCAGTGGTGCCGGCGCCAGGAGAACCTCCGCTGGCTCGGCGGCCTCGCCGTCGGCTCGTACGTGGCGGCGGCGGCGGTCGCTTTCATCTACTTTTACCCGGTCCTCGCCGCTCACCCGATACCGTGGGACGCCTGGCACCAGCGAATGTGGTTCCCGACCTGGATTATCGGACCGGGTTAGCGAAGGGCCAAGTGCGATGTCCGGTCACTCAAAATGGCACAATATCAAGCTGAAGAAGGGAAAGGTCGACGCCCAGCGCGGGGCGCTCTTTACCAAGCTTAGCAAAGAGCTGATCCTCGCGGCGAAGGGTGGTTCGCCCGATCCCGAGGCCAACTACCGGCTGAAGATGGCCGTCGAAAAGGCCCGCGAGTTCAACATGCCGCAGGACAACATCAAGCGCGCGATCGCGCGCGCCGCGGGTCAAAGCGGCGAGCGCGAGATCGAGGAGATCCGCTACGAAGGGTACGGCCCGCACGGGCTCGCCGTCGTCGTCGACGCCGCGACCGATAATCGGAACCGGACTGCCGGCGAGATGCGCTTTCTCTTCACGCGCCACGAGGGGAGCCTCGGCGAGAGCGGCGGCGTCGCTTGGATGTTCGATCCCGTCGGCATTATCGAACTCGACCCCGCGGGAAAATCCGAAGACGCGCTGATGGAAGAGACGCTCGTCGACGGCGTTGAGGACATCGAGTACGAAGACGACTTCGCGACGATCTACACGCGGCCGGCGCGGCTTGCCGAAGTACGCGACGCGCTTCGCGCCCGCGCCGAACGCATCTCCGACGTCTATCTCGGCATGCGCGCGAAGACGAAACTCGAACTGGCCGGCGCGGAACTCTCGGCGGCACTTGCGTTTCTCGATGCGCTCGAAGAGCACGAAGACGCGCAGCGCGTCTTCAGCAACCTCGATCTGAGCAAGGTGCCGCTGGAGGCGCTCAGCTGAAGCAATCCCTGAGTACCTATCTTCCGCGCGACTGGCTCTTTCCGATCGTCCTGGTCGTGTTCGTCGCGATTCTCGTGTGGTTCGGGCGTCAGATCTTCGACTTTTTGATTCCCTCGTCGGCGACGGTGACGGTCCCGTCGTTTATCGGCCAGACCCTGAGCGACGCCAACGCCGAGGTCAACCGGCTGAGGCTGAGCTCGGCCGTCGTCGATCATACGATTAGCGACCGTTATCCCAAGGGAGTCGTGATCATGCAGCGGCCCAACGCCGGCGATCAAGTCAGGCAAGGCCGGCAGATTTCGTTCGTAATCAGCGACGGCATCCTCGCTCGATTGATGCCCGACTTGCGTTATCAATCGTTGCGCGAGGTTCAGCTTGATCTGTCGCGCACGCACCTCGCGCTCGGAAAGATCGCGTATGCAAAAAGCGATATCATACCGGAAGGACACGTCATATCGCAGCAGCCTTCGCCGCTTACGAGCGTGCAGGAGGGTGACACCGTGACGCTGACGGTCAGCTCCGGCGGCAAGGGGTCGCTGCGGGTTCCCGACTTCGTCGGCTTGACGATCGACCAGGCGCGAACGCTTGCCGCGAACGCCGGAGTCAAGCTCGGCCAGCTGGTCTGGACGCCGCTGGGTAAGAACGGCCCGCAGCACGGTATGGTCGCGCGTCAGCTGCCGCCGCCCGATGCGAAGATCGGGTCCTACGACCCGGTCGCGCTGCAGATCAGCGCCGGTCCGAATGAGTCGGGTTACATCCTTCATCAGGTGCACGTGCTCGTCTCGGTTCCACAGCCCGCCGATCCGTCGAATACCGCTCAGGTCGACGTCCGTCTCGCGTTGAGGGACGCAACGGGAACCTACGATCTCTACCACGCCTTCGCCGAGCCCGGGCAGAAGCTCGACTTCACCGTAACCGCCGTCGGAACGTCGGTGCTCGACATGTACGCGAACAACACGCTGGTCGGCGAAACGCGCCTCGGGCACGAACCGCCGAAGATCTACGGCAACAAACCGGCGTCTCCCAAGCCGGGCGATACGGCATCACCCTAAAGTACGCCCGTGTCACCCTGAGCTTGTCGAAGGACAGTCGAAGGGAATGTCATCCTGAGCTTGTCGAAGGACAGTCGAAGGGAATCTCGTCCTGAGCCTGTCGAAGGGCGGTCGATGACGATCCTCGCGCCTTCGCTGTTGTCGGCAGATTTCGCGCGCATCGCGGAGCAAATCCAGTGCGTCCAGGACGCGGGCGCAGATTATCTGCATCTCGACGTAATGGACGGGCAGTTCGTTCCGAATATAACGTGGGGCCCGAAGATCATCGGCGATCTGCGCAAGCTTTCTCCGTTGACCTTCGACGCGCATTTGATGATCGTCGAGCCGGAACGCTACGTCGACGACTTCCGCGAGGCTGGCTGCGACCGGATTACTTTCCATCTCGAGGCGACGTACCACGCGCAGCGGCTTCTCGTGCACCTACGCTCGATGGGAGTCAAAGCCGGCATCGCGATCTGCCCGCAGACGCCGGTCGGATTGCTCCAAGATATCATCGAGGATTGTGACACCGTGCTCGTAATGAGCGTGAATCCCGGCTTCTCCGGACAGAAATTCATCCCGCGCTCGATCGAAAAGGTCCGCGAGGCCCGTGCGCTGATCGACGGACGCAACGCCGATTGTTTGATCGAAGTCGACGGCGGCGTCGGCGAGCCGAACGCGCGTGCGCTGGTCGATGCGGGCGCGAACGCACTGGTAATGGGCTCGACGGTCTTCGGAGCGCCCGATCCCGCGGCGGCGCTGCGCCGCATTCGTTCGCTCTTGGCGTGACCGAAGACGAGATCGTCGCGGGTATCGAGGCGCTGCTCTCGCGAGGGCATCCCCGCGCATCGCGCGGCCGAGTGCTGCTGGGGATCGGCGACGACGCTGCGCTCTGGCAGCCTTCGCGCTCGCACCGGAGCGTCATCTCGACCGACATGCTCGTCGAAGGCGTGCATTTCACGCGCACGACGATGTCGCTCGAAGACGCCGGCTGGCGCGCGATGGTTGCAAACTTGAGCGATCTCGCGGCGATGGGTGCGCGCCCCGTACTCGCTACGGTGGCACTCGGCGTAGCGCATACAAACGCTGCCGGCGATACGCTCGAACTCTATCGTGGAGTCGCGCAAGCGGCGGATTGCTATGGCATCGCCGTAGCGGGCGGAGATCTGACGCGCAGCGAGGCGTTGACGATCTCGATTGCCGTCGTGGGCGAGGTTCGTCCCTCGAACGTCAAGACGCGTTCCGGAGGCAGACCCGGCGACGTCCTTGCCGTCACCGGAGAGCTCGGGACGGCGCGGGCCGGCCTCGAAGGCGCGCCCGACGCGCTGGAAGCATTTCGCCGCCCGCGCGCCCGGCTAGCGGAGGGACGGTTCCTCGCCGCAAGCGGCAACGTCACGGCGATGATGGATTGTTCCGACGGGCTATCGACCGACGTATACCGGCTTTGCGCGGCGAGCGGCTGCGGTGCGCGGATCGAAAGCCTTCCGGTGGCGCCCGCCGCCCTTACGTTCGCGCGAGCCCGGGGCGAGAGTCCGGAGTGCTTCGCGCTGGCCGGGGGCGAGGATTTCGAACTGCTGGCGGCGATCCGGCCGCGAGCCTTCGCCTACCTGGCCGGCCGCTTTGCGAAAAGGTTCGGCCGGCCGCTGCTGCGAGTCGGCGCGCTAGAAAAGGAAGAAGGCGTGCGGCGGGACGGCCAACCGCTCGAGCGGTCGGGCTGGGAGCACTTCGGAGAGAAGGGGACTAGGCTCGGCGGGTAACGCGCTTCGAGCGCAGGCAACTCGTGCAGACGCGGGCGGTGCGGTGCACCCCGCGGTCGTCGATCCGCACCGATTGCAGGTTTGGGAGCCAGCGGCGCTTGGTCTTATTCATAGCGTGGCTGACGTTGTTTCCCGACTTGGGTCCCTTCCCACAAACTTCACAGCGCTTGGCCATAGCCGGCAGATATTACCATGGGGGCGCATTTGAACGCAAGCGCCAAATGTTGACCTCAGGCAAGGATTCCCGGGGCATCCCCCAAAGAGCGCTCGGTGAATCGAGCGCGCATCGCCGTTGACGCGATGGGTGGAGACCACGCCCCCGGAGAGATCGTAGCCGGAGCCGTGCTGGCCGCCCAGGAGTTCGATGTCGAGATACTTTTGGTCGGTGACGAAGCACG
The DNA here is from genome assembly GCA_036264815.1 of Candidatus Cybelea sp. GTDB lineage: Bacteria > Vulcanimicrobiota > Vulcanimicrobiia > Vulcanimicrobiales > Vulcanimicrobiaceae > Cybelea. The sequence goes on along the minus strand of DATAQH010000330.1, from coordinate 8,187 downwards.
GGTACGCGCGCTTTTGGCACGCCGGCCGGGCGGCGATTCGATCACGGTCATCCACGCCCCCGAAGCAGTTGCCATGGATTCTTCGCCTTCGTCCGCCGTTCGCTCGTGCGAGCGCACCTCGCTCGGCATCGCGGTCAACCTGGTCAAGCAGGGGCAAGCCGATGCCGTCGTTTCGGCCGGGAACAGCGGTGCTTTCCTGGCGATCGCCGTCGTCAAGCTGCGTACGATCGAAGGGATCTGGCGCCCCGCGATTGCGACCGTCTGGCCCGCGCTCAATGGCCCAACGGTCCTGCTCGACTCGGGCGCCAACGTAGACTGCAAGCCCGAGTGGCTCGAGCAGTTCGGAATTATGGGATCGGCGTACTCGCGTGCGGTGCTCGGCGTCGCCGAACCGCGCGTCGCGGTGCTCTCGGTTGGCGAAGAACGAACGAAGGGCAATCAGCTCGCGCTCGAAGCCGCGCGTTTGCTTGAGGCCGCGCCGGTTCGTTTCATCGGCAATGTCGAAGGCCGCGCGCTCTTTCACAACGTCGCCGACGTGATCGTGACCGACGGATTCGTCGGCAACGTCGTGCTCAAGGCCGGCGAAGGCATGATCGCGGACTTCGGGCGCGTCATGCGCGACGCGCTGCTCGGCGGAAATCTGCTGACGAAACTCGGCACGGCGATGCTCGCGCCGGCGCTCAAGCGGCTGCGCAAAAAATTCGACTACGAAACCTACGGCGGCGCGCCGCTGCTAGGCTTACGCGGAAACTGTATCGTGACGCACGGGCGCTCCAGCCGCAACGCGATCAAACACGCGATCGGGGCGGCCGCGCAAGAAGTCGCGCACGACGTCGTCGGTAAGATTACGGAGCTCACGGCCCCGCATCTCGCCGCGACGTAACATGCTCGGCGTTTACGTTCATCTCCCATACTGTCCGTATCTTTGCCCCTATTGCGATTTTGCGAAATGGCCGCTGCGCGAGTCGTCGGCACGCCGGTACCTGGCCGCGCTGGAAGCGGAAATCGAGTGCGAGCCGCGTGCCACGGCGGGGACGATCTATTTCGGCGGCGGCACGCCCAATGCGTACGGCGCCCAGACGATCGCCGACCTTTGCGGACGCCTCGAGGAACGCTTCGGTGCCATCGTCGAGCGCTCGATCGAACTCAATCCAGAGCTCGTCGGCGACGGCGATGCGCGGCGCTACCGGGAAGCCGGGATCACGCGCCTTTCGATCGGCGTGCAGTCCTTCGAACCGTTCGAGATTCGCACGCTCGGCCGCAAACACTCCGTCGCGCACGTCGAGTCGGTCGTCGACGCCGCGCGTAACGCGGGGATCGCATCGGTCTCGCTCGATTTGATGTTCGCCGTACCGGGGCAAACGGCGGCGAGCTGGGAACGCTCGCTGCAACGCGCCATCGAGCTCGACGTCGACCATATCTCGGCCTACGGCCTCACCGTCGAAGAGGGGACGCCCTACGCGGCGTGGCGAGGGCGCGAGCCGGGCGTGTTTTTCGACGATACGCGCGAGGCCGAGCTTTACGCGCTGGCGATCGACACGCTCGCCGCGGCGGGCTACCGGCAATACGAGGTCAGCAACTTCGCGCGGCCCGGACACGAATGCAAGCACAACTTGAACTACTGGGCCAACGGTGAGTATATCGGCCTGGGCGTCGGAGCGGCCTCGTACCGCGGCGGGGTGCGCTCGGTGCATACCCGCTCGCTGGAGGAATACATCGATGCGGCCCTCGGCGGAGGCCCGATACCTTCCGAGGGCGAGCGTCTCGTTGGCCGGCGGCGGGCGGGCGAGGCGCTGATGCTCGCCCTACGTACCGTGCAAGGGGTTCGTCTAAGCGAGTTCAAAGAGCGATACGGTATTGACGTAATTAGAGATTACGATCCCGTCGTCACGGAGTTCGCCCAGACGGGTCTGCTGGAACGTACCTCGGACGCGATTCGGTTGACGCGCCGAGGCCGCTTTCTTGCCAACGACGTCTGCGGAGCCTTCATATCATTCGAGTAGCCAAAAACAACCTATCGGAAACCGTCCTTCGCGTCGCCTTCATCATCGTGTTCGGCGTGACGGGTTTCTTATTGGGCCGCGAAGCGTACTTCAGCCTCTTCTCGCCGCACTTCGCCAGCGAGACCTGGCAGCTGATCTTCTTGATCGGCTCGCCGGTCGTGGGCGCGATCCTCGGCGCGCTGCTCGCGCCGGTCGCGCAAGCGCTTTTCGAGGGCCAACTCACTCAGGCCGAAGGCGCGATCGAGCGCCTGACGCCGGCCGAGATCGCCGGCGGCGCAGTCGGACTGATCGTCGGCCTACTCGTCGCGTTTCTGATCAAGGGGATCGTCTTCGAACTAATCTCCGACGTCGGACGTTCGGGCACGTACATCGCAATCGTCCTCTATCTCTTCATGGCGACGTTTGCCGCATACCTCGGTGCGAGAATCGGCGCGAAGACGAGGATCGTGCCGCTTCCGCACGGCGCTGCCGGCGATGGCGGGAGCACGACGGCGAAGCTCGTCGACACGTCGGCGATCGTCGACGGGCGCATCGTCGACATCGTCGAGAGCGGATTTTTGGACGGCGCTTTGGTCGTGCCGCGCTTCGTGCTGCGCGAGCTGCAGTCGATCGCCGATTCGGTCGATCCGCTCAAACGCACGCGCGGGCGCCGCGGCTTCGACGTGCTCAGCCGCCTGCAAGAGCTGACGACCTTCGAGATTACCGAACGCGATTACGACGACATGCCGATGGGAAACGTCGACGCGCGACTCGTTCGCCTCGCGCAGGAGCTCGGCGCGAAACTCGTTACCAACGACTACAACCTCAATCGCGTCGCGCACGTCGAAGGCGTCGCGGTCCTCAACGTCAACGAGCTCGCGAACGCGGTGAAACCGGTCGTGCTGCCGGGTGAAGAGCTGCACGTCGCGGTCATCCGCGAGGGCAAGGAAGGGCATCAAGGCATCGGCTATCTCGAGGACGGAACGATGATCGTGGTCGAGCACGGGCGGCGTTTGATCGGAGAAGAGATCGACGTCATCGTGACCAGCGTCCTGCAGACGGTCGCCGGCCGCATGATTTTCGCCCGTCCGAAGCGCGAAGGTGTCGCCTCTTGAAGTGGGGCGCCGCGATCGTCGCGGCGGGAAGCGGCAGGCGCGTCGGCCGGCCGAAGCAGTTCATCGAACTTGCCGGACTGCCGATGGTCGGCTGGTCGATCCAAACCTTCGCCGCGATGCCGGAGATCGGCGAGCTCGTGATTGCGACCGAACCTGAATCGATCGAACCGATGCGCGCGCTCGTGCGTCGTCTCGCCGCGAATCTCACGCACACGGTAGTCGCCGGCGGCAGGACGAGGCAGGAGAGCGCCCGCGAATGCGTCTTCGCTTTAAGCGAAGACTGCGACGCGGCCTTCATCCACGACGGCGCGCGCCCGCTCGTCACGCGGGCCGACGTCCGAGCCGGCATGCGCGAAACACGCAGGGGCCGCGGCGCGCTGCTGGCCGAACCCGTCGTCGACACGATCAAGCGCGTCGACCCCGATAGGCGGATCGTCGAACAAACGCTCGAGCGCGGCGAGCTTTGGGCCGCGCAGACGCCGCAGTTTGGCTGGGCGGCAGATCTGCGCGCCGCGCACGAACGCGCGCGAGCCGAGGGCGTTGCGGTGACCGACGATGCGGCGCTGCTCGAGCGCGCCGGCATCGTCGTCGTCGTCGTCCCGTCGAGCGGAGAGAATTTCAAGGTGACGCTTCCGGCGGACGTCGACCGCGCCGACGCGATACTCCGGCGCCGCCCGCGAACGCTCGCCGCGGGATGACACGAGTCGGTCACGGTTTCGACGCGCACCCTCTGGTCGAGGGGCGGCGCCTGATACTCGGAGGCGTCGACCTGCCCTTCGAACGCGGTGCGCTCGGGCATTCGGACGCCGATGCACTGGCGCACGCGATCGCCGACGCAGCGCTCGGCGCTGCGGGATTGAGGGATCTCGGCTCGCGCTTCCCCGCCTCCGATCTCCGTTGGAAGGATGCGAACTCGATGGAACTGCTCGCGCAGTGCGGGGCCGCTGTGCGCGAAGCGGGCTACGCGATCGTCAACGTCGATGCGACGATCGTCGTCGACCGGCCGAAACTCGCGCCTTTCATCGATCAGATGCGTGAAAACGTCGCTGCTCGCTTGGAACTCGCTGCTTCGTCTGTCGGGGTCAAAGCAAAGAGCAGCGAGGGGCTGGGGTTTACGGGCGATGGAAGCGGCATCGCGGTTTATGCCGTCGCGCTCGTCGAGGCGCTCGACGCCCTCGGCTTTCCCTCGCATTAGGAGCCTGCCGGATTGTGTCACGTAACCCGACAGGGCTCCTCGAACCCAATTGTTGATGGGCCGGGTTAAACTGTTCGCACATGGACGAGCCCTTCGAGAGCATCGCTGCCGACCTGCAGGCGCCGATCGAACGCGATCCGGCCGCTCGCGGCTGGCTCGACGTGGTGCTCTCCTACCCCGGCTTTCACGCGCTGCTCGCGCATCGGCTCAATCACGCGCTCTATCGGGCCGGAATTCCGATCCTGCCGCGCTTCTTAGCGAACATCTCCCGCTTTCTGACCGGCGTCGAGATCCATCCGGCGGCGGAGATCGGTAAGGGCGTGTTCATCGACCACGGCATGGGCGTCGTAATCGGCGAGACCGCGCGAGTCGGCGACGGCTGCACGATCTATCAGGGCGTCACGCTCGGTGGAACGAGCCTCTCGCGCGGAAAGCGTCATCCGACGCTCGGCCGAAACGTCACCGTCGGCGTGAACGCCACCGTGCTCGGTGCGATCGTGCTTGGCGACAATGCGAAGGTTGGCGGCGGCTCGGTGGTCGTCAAAGACGTTCCGGCGAACGCGACCGTCGTCGGCGTTCCGGCGCGCGTTGTGGCGCAGGACGGGAAGCCGGTGCGGGTCGTTTCCACGAGGCCGCAGGTCGAGATGCCCGACCCGACGGCAGACGCAATCGTCCGTTTGGCGCGACGCCTGGAGCAGTTGGAACGGCGGCTTACCGAAGTCGAGCAGGGCGAAGCTGCCGAAGAAGAATCTTGGAGCTGGGTCATTTAGCTAGTGTACCGTCTCCGGTATCCTTTTACGGTCGCCGGGCGTCTTTTGTGTAAAGTCGTGCCGGAGTAGTGTCTTTGAAGCTGTACAACACTCGCACCCGCTCGGTCGAGACGTTCGAACCTTTGCGTCCGCGCGACGTGCGCGTTTACGTTTGCGGGCTCACGCCGTCGGCGCAGGCGCATCTTGGGCACGCGCGCTCCTTTTTGTTCTTCGATGTGTTGCGGCGCTACCTCGCGCATCGCGGCTACCGCGTGACGTACGTGCAAAACGTCACCGACATCGACGACCGCAGCATCAAGACCGCCAAGGAAACCGGCGGCGACTACCACGCCATCGTCGACGGCTTTTACGCCGAGTTCAAAGACTCGATGCGCAGGCTCGGCGTGCTCGAATACGATCGCGAGCCGTACGCGACGCTTTTCATCGAGCCGATCCAGAAGATGATTCGCGAGCTCATCGAGGGCGGACACGCATACGTCGCACGGGACGGCGTCTATTATCGCGTCGCCAGCTTCGCCAATTACGGAAAGCTCTCGAACCGAAACGTTGCCGAACTCGAGTCGGGCGCGCGCATCGAGGTCGACGAGCATAAAGAGGACCCGCTCGATTTCGCCCTTTGGAAGTTCGCAAAACCCGGCGAGCCGCGTTGGTCTTTCGAGCCGTATGGCGATGGCCGGCCCGGGTGGCACATCGAATGTTCTGCGATGTCGCGCGAGCTGCTCGATCCCGAAGGCACCGGCTTCGACATTCACGGCGGCGGCGCCGACCTGATCTTCCCGCACCACGAAAACGAGATCGCGCAAAGCGAGCCGCTGATGGCGCATCCACCGATGGCGAACTTCTGGGTGCACGGCGGTCTGCTGCTCTTCGATAGCCGCAAGATGTCGAAATCGCTCGGGAATTTCGAGCCGCTTATCGATCTGCTCCGCCGGCACGATCCGCAGGCGGTCCGCTGGCTCTTTCTTCAGACGGGCTATCGGAAGGTCATGAACTTCACCGAAGATTCGATCGCGGCCGCCGGCCTTGGGCTCGAGCGAATCAAGACGGCCTACCGGCTTTTAGCATCGCCTCGCGAAGCGCGGCCGGGCCGGCTTTCGGAATTCGACGCGCAGATGGAAGCCGCACTCGACGACGATATGAACACCGCTGCGGCGCTCGCCGCGCTCTATGAGTTCGTCGGTAATTTGCCCGACCCCGACGCCGACCCGCCGGCTGCGGCCGACGCGTTCGGGCGCCTCAGCTACTGGCTGAAGATTCTGGGCATCGAGCCGCTCGAGTCGTGGCTCGCCGAGCCCGTCGTCGAGCTCGAGGCCGGCTTCGCAGATCGTCTGCAGCGTGCGCTCGCCGACGCCAGTCTCGGCGACGGCGCCGGAGACCTGGCACAACTGCCCCCGCCCGACGCGATCGAGCGTGTCATCGCACTGCGCGCGCAAGCCCGCCAGGGCAAGGACTGGGCGACCTCCGACCGTCTGCGAGACGCGCTTGCGGCTTGCGGCATCGAACTCAAAGACTCGAAAGAAGGCACGAGCTGGACCGTCGCCGGCTGAAGCAGCGCCGCCGTCCGGAGCTGGATTTCGACGACCTGATCTATGGGATCCACGCGATCGATGAGGCCCTGCTCGCGGGCGAACGCCTGCGCGTCATCCACGTCGCCGCCGATCGCAAAAAAGACGCCGCACTTCGCTCGCTCCTCGCGCAGGCCAAAGAGCGCAACATCCCCGTCCGTTTCGAGCAGCGCGGCTTCTTCGAGCGCGTGCCGTTGCGGGCTCACCAGGGCGTCGTGGCCCTGGCCCCGCCCTTCCCCTACCGCTCGCTGGACGAGCTGCTCGCGGCCCGCTCTGGGGGCGGCGCGCGGCTTTTCGTCGTGCTCGACCATCTGACGGACCCCCACAACGTGGGCGCGATCGTCCGCACCGCCGAGGCGGCTGGAGCCGACGGCCTGATCCTGCCCGAGCGCCGCGCCGCCGGGATCAACGCTACGGTCAGAAAGGCCGCTTCCGGCGCGGCCGCTCACCTGCCGATCGCCCGGGTCTCCAATGTCTCCGAGGCAATTCGAAGCTTGAAAAAGGCCCATATTTGGGTCGCCGGCGCGGATGCCGCCCCGGAGGCGACGGGCCTCTGGGAGGCCGATCTCAACCGCGATCTGGCCCTGGTCTTGGGCAGCGAGGGCGGGGGCCTAGCCCAGCTGGTCCGGCGCGAATGCGACTTCCTGGTCCGAATTCCCATGCGGGGCAGGGTCGGCTCGCTTAATGCTTCGGTCGCGGCTGCCGTTGTTATATACGAGGCCCTTCGTCAGCGCGAGTGCTCGCTTCGTCCTTGACGAGAGAGGGGGAACCTCCTATATACTAAGCGACGACGTGCCGTGCCAGATGGGCTCCGGCCTGCGCTTACGGCACGTCTACCCACGAGGCAAGACAAGAACTATGGCAATGACACATCCAGCGGCGGATGGAGTTGAGTACCAACAGCGGGTCGACGAAGACCTGGTGGCCATCGCGAAGACCGGGGACAACCTGGCGATGGAATACCTGCTCAACAAGTACAAAAACTTCGTTCGCATTAAAGCGAAAAGTTATTTTCTCATTGGTGCGGATCGCGAGGATATCATCCAGGAAGGCATGATCGGTCTTTACAAGGCCGTACGTGACTTCAAGGCCGATAAGCTCTCGAGCTTTCGCGCGTTTGCCGAACTCTGCATCACCCGGCAAATCATCACGGCGATTAAGACCGCGACGCGCCAGAAACACATTCCGCTCAATCAGTACATCTCGCTGAACAAGCCGATCTACGACGAGGATAGCGAGCGTACGCTGCTCGACGTCATGGCGTCGCAGAAGACCTCCGATCCCGAAGAGCTGGTCGTCACGCAGGAAGTCTCCGACGACATCCGCCAGCGAATCCGGCAAAATCTCTCGGAGCTCGAGTCGCAAGTGCTCGAGTCGTACCTTGAAGGCAAGAGTTACCAAGAGATGGCGCGCGACCTAGGCCGTCACGTGAAGTCCATCGACAATGCGCTTCAGCGCGTCAAGCGAAAGATCGAAAAGAATCTCGCCGAGTTCGAGTTCCAGTAGCCTCGTAACGGTGTGTCTGTCATCCTGAGCGAAGGCGCGCAGCGCCGCAGTCGA
>DATAQH010000319.1:0-7437 GCA_036264815.1 Candidatus Cybelea sp. | reverse complement strand
CGATTCGCAGCAAGGGTCTCCTCGACTCCGGCCGGCGTAGACTCCGGCGAGTACTCGACATCGACCTCGAGGGGGGTAGCCTGCTCGTAATGAGTTACGAGACCCAGCTGCATTACGATCACGGCGTGCCGAAGGCTAAAGGCAGGGTGGGTCCGCGAATAAGCGTGGCGCTTCGGGTCCGCCCGAGTGTGGGGTAGGAGCCTTTGGCTCCTAGACGCCGATCTGGCCGAGATCGGCGAAGAAACGCTGCGTGCGCGGGTCGTCCCACCAGTTGACGACGATCGCTTCGAGTTCCGGAAACAGCCGGAGCCGCTGCACGTGCCCTTCGATGACGGCGCGATCGGGTGCGTTCTTTTTCAACTCGCCGTCCAGCTGGTCGATCGCCGCGTGCGCTTCGTGCTCTTCGGGCAGGGCGTCGTGGAGCTTTAGGATCGGCAGCATAGTCTCTGCCTGGGTGATGAGCTCCTCGCCCGCAACCATTCCGGTGGCGTCGGCGTCTTCCACGCCTGCCCGGCGGTTCGATTTCTCGTCCATACGGAGCATCCTACCCGCTTTGACGATGGCGCTCCTGGTCGTGACGGCGTTGTCAGCCTGCCAACGGGCCGGTCCGCAAACGCACGTGCTCGCAATCGCCGATAACGTCGATCCGACGTCCCTCAATCCGCTGCTTGCCCACGACCAGGACACGATCGGCTACGACTTGCTCGTCACGCAGACGCTCGTCGGGCTCTCGGCCGAGAACCGGCTGGTTCCGATTCTGGTGACGCGGGTGCCCTCGCGCGCAAACGGCGACGTTTCGCGTGACGGCAAGGCGATCGTCTATCATCTTCGGCACGGCGTGCGCTTTGCCGACGGCAGCGAGTTGACGGCGGCCGACGTCGCGTTTACCTATCGCGCGATCGTCGATCCGCGTAATCCGGTCGAATCGGTCGACGCCTATCGGCGAATCGCGGCGCTGCAGACGCCCGATCGCTACACGGTGGCCGTGCGTTTGCGCAAGCCGTGGAACGCGGCCGTCGCCGAACTCTTCGCGCAGGCCGACTTCGCGTTTGGGATCTTGCCGGCGCACGCGTTTTCGTCGGCCGACGTGCGGCGCGGCGCGTGGGATCAGCTGCCGTTCGGTACCGGGCCATTTCGCGTGACCCAGTGGCAGCGAGCCAACCGCATCGTCCTCGAGCGCAATCCTTATTTCAGGCCGCAGCCGCGGCTGCGCCGCATCGTGCTCTCGCTGATCCCGACGACGCAGAGCTCCCTGCTGGCGCTGAGTACCGGCGAGGTCGACGTTACCGAGATCGGCCCAGCGCAGGTACCGCAGGCGCGGGAGATCGCGCACGCGCACGTCGTCGTCACGCCGGTCAACGGCGTCTACTTTTTGATGGCGCAGACGACCGGGCCGCCGACCAGCGCGGTCCACGTGCGGCGTGCGATCGCCGAGGCAATCGACGGGGGCGAGATCGCGCGCGCCGCCTTCGGCGTGCTGCGGCCCGCCGATTCGTTTCTCCCGCCGGTCTTTGCGTGGCACGTCGGGGGCGCGATCGGCAGCGGTGCGGCGGCCGCGGCGCGCGAGCTTACGGCGGCCGGCTGGCGGCGAAGCGGAGGGCATTGGAGCAAGGGCGGCGTTCGGCTAAGCGTAACGATTGCGCTCGCACCAGAGCGGGGGACGTGGATGCAGGTCATCGAGCAAGAGCAGCTGCAACGCGCGGGAATCGACGCGGCGCTCAAGCCCTATCCCGTCTCGCTCTTCAACGCGCCGAGCGGCCCGCTTCGCACCGGCACGTTCACGCTAGCGGCGGCACAGTGGATCGGTGCGGCCGATCCCGAGCAATCGGTGATCTTCGCCTGCAGCCAGCGCGGCGGCAACGGGAACAACTCGATGAACTACTGCAATCCGCGTTTCGACGCGCTCTTCGAGGACCAGGCGACGACCCGCGATCAGCCGCGCAGGCGTGCCGACTTCATCGCGATGCAGCGGATCGTGCGGCAAGAGGTTCCGGCGATTCCGGTTGCATTCGAATCGAACGTCGACGTCGTGCGCGACCGCGTCAGCGGGTTCCAGCGGAACATGCTGATGTACCCGGTCGGCGCGGAGTACTGGGATACGCGCTAGGGCCTACCCGGGGACGCCCCCGTCGTGCTCGATGATTTGGCGAACGACGTCGCCCGCCGGCGGGCTGCAGTGGGCTTTCGGAGGCAACGGCGCGGCCGTAAAGGTATTTGGTCTCTGCGTGAAGTTGAAGCTGTCCATCAGCGAGTTCGCCGATGCGTCGGTCGTGCCGAGCGAACCGAGATCGAAGCTCTCTTCGATAAGGCGCAGGATACTGCCGTAGTTGTAGTCCGTGTGCGACACGTTGTGGGATAAGGCGTAGGGCGAGATGATCAGCAATGGAATGCGCATCCCGTCGCTGGTATAGTTGACCTGCGGAGGAGGTACGGGATCGTACCAGCCGCCCCAGTCATCCCACAGCAGTACGATCGCGGTGTTCTTCCAATATTGACTGGTACCGGCCGCGTTGACGACGCTGGTCACCCACCGCGGGCCGCCGTTGCAGCCGCTCGCAGGGTGATCGGAATCAAAAAGCGTCGGAATCACCCAAGATACCGCCGGCAGGCTCCCGCTCTTGAGGTCCTTGAAGATGTTGGTGTTTGGGATGCTGATGTGGTTCTTCCAATCGGCGCTGTAACGAAACTTCTTGATCGCGTCGAAACCGTTCCACGCTGCTCCGGAAAAATCGTAGTGGGGCTTCCTCGCGTCCAGCCCTTGCATCACGTAGAACTGATAAGAGATGCCTTTTGCGTCGAGCAAATCGGCAATCGTCCGATACTGTGTGAAGCACGGAAACGAGAGTTTTGTCGGCGGACTCGGGATTACCCGGCCGTCTCTCAACAGAAAAGGCGTCGTAATACCTGGGGGCGCGTCGCAGCCCCAGGGCGTCGTCGGTGGCTGGTCGGTCAGCGACTCGCGGTCGTTGAGCCGAACCGTTCCCGAGAGGATCAGCTGGTGGGCGATAAAACTCGAGGCCGTATCGGTTAGGAACATTCTGTCCGCGAGCGTGTACTGCTGTGCGAGCTTCCAATACGGGGCCGTTTCTTGGCGATCCACGTACGCATAGGGAAAGGTCTTGGCCGGCCCCGACTGACCTGACTCGCCGAAGCGAATGAGATTGAAGCCATCCATCGCGCAAACGTTGGAGGCGTTGCCGTCGCACTCGATTTCGAAGCCGTTGTGGCTATGATCGATGTCCTTGCCGAAATCCGGCGTGCCGGTCTTGAGATTGACCGCGTGCAGTTTAATGATGTGGTCTCCCGTGCACCATTTTGCGGCTTGTCCCTTTGGCTTGCACGGGCCCGACATTGCCGTCGTGGCGCCCGGAAAGCCCGCGAAGATGTTGTTGAAGCTGCGGTTCTCCTGCATGAGGATAATGATGTGCTGGATCGAGTGCTGCGGGAGCGGCCGCGGCGGAGGTACGACGCTTGAGCTGTTACAGCCGGCGAACGCGAATATCAGGAGGAGCGGGAGAGCACGCAGAGTCTTCAACGCAGCTAGGTCGCCATCGGCATCGGCGTCGGGGAAGTCGAAGGTTCGGGCGTCGGTCCGTTGAGCGCTTCGATCGTCGAGCAGATCGTTCGCGATCCGAGCTTATAGTCGACGACTTGGCCCCCCGCAGCGGTCGTTGCGGTCCCACCGACGGTTACGTTCTCGTCGGGAGGCAGCGCGACCCGGTTGTAGAGCAGGTCGACTTGGCGCGCCATCGTGCCTTCGTCGCGATTGCTGTTGAGGTTGTCGTCGAACCAGGCGCAGCCGTTGGCAGTCTCGGGAAGGCCGGTGAAGGTGTAAAGAATCGGCTGAGCCGAGGCCGCGCCGCCTGCAATGGCGAGCAGCGCTGCGAAGGTCGTGGCGGCAGTAGAGGTGCGCTTCATCGTAATTTGATTCTACACGGTGCCGCCTTGCCCCGTTCGCCCAGCAGCCGTATCGAGCAGTTGGCGGACCTCCTCGTCGCGCGTCTGCTCGAAGTTTTCATAAAAGAGACCGACGGCAACAAACGGCTCGGGCGTGTAGGGGCAGACCACACGATCGGCGGTGTCCGCAAGCGCTTCGCACGTTCGATACGCCGCGACCGGCACGGCGACGACGATCTCCGCGGGGTTGCGTTTGCGCAGCGCCGTCGCGGCGGCGCGCATCGTCGCGCCCGTGGCTAGGCCATCGTCGACCAGGATCACCGCTTTGCCCGCGACCTCTGCTTGAGGACGTTCGTCACGAAAAATGCGTTCGCGGCGCGCGACCTCCTCGATCTCGCGCGCGACGACGGCCTGCACGTCGCGCTCGTCGATTCGCAGTGAGGCGATCATTTCGCGGTCGAGCACGCAGGTGCCGTCGCTCGCGAGCGCGCCCATCGCGAGTTCGGCGTGTCCGGGAACGCCGAGCTTGCGCACGACGTAAACGTCGAGCGGAAGCCCCAAGCGTTGGGCAACCTGGGCGCCGACGGGAACGCCGCCGCGGGGGAGGGCCAGCACGACGGCGTCGGGCCGGCCCGCGTACTCCTCGAGCGCGTCGGCGAGCTTTCTGCCCGCCTCAGCGCGGTCTTTGATTATTCCGGAACGCCTCCATCGTGCTCGATGATCTGCTTGGCGGTCGGCGCGCCGGAGCAGTTGCCCTTCGGCGGCAGCGGCTCGGGCTTATATGGGATGGCGTTTTGGTTGAAGTTGAAGACGTCGGCCATCGAGGTCGACGTCGCGTCGGTCGTGTGCAGAGAGCCCAGACCGAAGTTACCCTCGACGAACTTTAGGATGCTGCCGAACTGGTACTCCGTGTGTACGACCGTGCTCGGCTGCGCCCACGGCGAGATCACGATCATTGGCACGCGCATTCCGAGGCTCGTGTAGGTGGTCTGCAGCGGCGGCGCGGGGTCGTACCAACCGCCCCAGTCATCCCAGAGCAGGATGATCGCGGTGCTATCCCAGTATTTGCTCTTGCCGATCGCGTTGATCACGCTGGTAACCCAGTGCGGGCCGCCGTTGCATCCGCTCGCCGGATGATCGGAGTCGGCCAGCGATGGAATGACCCACGAAACCGAGGGCAGCTTGCCATTCTTCACGTCGGTAAAGACCGTCGTGTTCGGCATGCTCATATTGTTCTTCCAATCGGCGCTATACCGGACTTTCTTAATGGCGTCAAACCCGTTCCAGACACCGCCGGAGAAATCGGCATCCTTCGACCCCTGGAAGGCGTCGACGTAGAACCGCCAGGAGACATTTGCCTTATCGAGCAGATCGGCGATCGTGCCGTATTCCGTGAAGCAGGGGAACGGCAGGCCTTTATGCGGCGGCGATATCTCTGTGCCATTTTTCAGCAGGATTGGTGTCTGCGTGCCCGGGGGCGCATCGCAACCCCAGGGTTGAGCGTCCGGCTGATCGGTCAGCGACTCGTGCGAGTTCAGCCGTACCGTACCGGAGAGAATCTCCTGGTGAGCGATAAAGCTGCTCGCGGTTTCCGTGAAAAACATCTGGTCGGCGAGTGAGTACTGCTTGGCGAAATCCCAGTACGCCTTCGACTCGGAGCGCTCGATGTATGCGTACGGGTAGGTCTTTGCGAGCCCGGCGCCGCCGGATTCGCCGTAGCGGATGAGGTCGAACCCATTGTTCTGGCAGACACCCGACGCGTTGGCATTACACTCGGTAAGGAAGCCCGCGTGACTGTGATCGATGTCGATGCCAAGCCCGAGGTTGCCGCTCGACTCGAGGGTAACGGGCTTCAGTTTGACCATACCAGACTTGCACCAAGGCTTTACGACGCAAGCCCCCGTCAGCGTGCTCATCGCGCCGGGGAAGCCGGCGAAAATGTTGTTGAAGCTGCGATTCTCCTGCATCATAATGACGACGTGCTGGATCGAGTGCGAGGGTTGGGTCGTGGGCCTGGGACCCGGTACGATCGTGCTGTTCGTACTGTTGCAGCCCGCGAAGGCTGCGGCGCAGATAAAGACGATGGCCGCGTATAATTTCTTCACTTGTCCCCTCCAGAAGGCGCTGACCGGCTGTCTTTTGCGATAGCGAGTCGGGCGCCTTCCACCTTTGTCCGGCGGTGCGATCATGAAAGCCGCATTAAAGTCAACTTTTTACGCAGTGCGAACGCTTGGCTCGGCCCCCACGTTAAGGGAATAGGGGCTGCGACTTTGCACGCAGGAAACCAACGCGGCGCGTCGCAGGCTTCAAACCCGCCAAGAGGAGTCCGATCTTGAGATTTTCGACCTTCGCTTCCCTTAGTTTCGTTCTCGCCCTCGCCGCGTGCAGCAGCAATGGCGGCATGAGTTCGATGCCCTCCATGGGCAATGCAGCGCCTCCGGCCACGACGACTACCCAAGAGCCCGCGCCGGCCTCAGTCGAGACGCCGGAATCCGAGCTCACCTCACAACCAAACGAACCGCTTCCCAAGGCGGTGATCGCGCATCCCAGCGCGGCGCAGCTTGGCCTCTGGCCGCGCGCCGGACGCGCCGCCCGCGTGTGTGCCGCCGTCGGAAACGGTTACGCGCGCTGTCAGTCGTGGATCCGTACCGACGTGAAGGGTCTCGTTCGAAAGAACACGCCGAGCGGCTACGCTCCGAGCGATCTGCAGACGGCCTATGGGCTGACGTCATTTAGCGGAAGCAACGGCAAGGGGCAGACCGTCGCGATCGTCGATGCCTACGTCGATCCGAACGCTGCGAAGGATCTCGCGGTCTATCGCGCCCAGTACGGGCTGACCGCCTGCACGGGTTCGAGCGGATGCTTTACGAGCAAAGCCTTAGGAACCAAAGCCGACGCCGGCTGGGCAGAAGAAGAGTCGCTCGACGTCGACATGGTCTCGGCGATCTGCCCGAATTGCAAGATCCTGCTGGTGGAAGCGGCCAGCAACAGTCTGTCCGCGCTGGTGACGGCCGAGAAGTACGCGACGGCTCACGCAAACTACGTGAGCAACAGCTGGAGCGGCAACGAGGGTACGCAGAAGTACGACGGCAGCTTCAACGTCAGCGGCATCGCGATCACGGCGGCGACCGGCGACAGCGGCCACAACAGCACGGCGCAGTGGCCGGCGATTCTGCCGAGCGTCACTGCGGTCGGCGGAACGAGCTTGACGAATATCAATCCCCGCACCGAGTCCGCCTGGTCGGGCGCCGGAAGCGGCTGCAGCAAGATTTACGCGAAGCCGAGTTTCCAAAACGGGCTTAACACGGGCTGCTCGCTGCGCGCGCAAGCCGACACCTCGGCCGTCGCCAATCCGAATACCGGCGTCGCCGTCTACGATACCTATCGACAGAGCGGCTGGCTGGTCTTGGGCGGAACGTCGGTAGCGACGCTGATCATCGCCTCGGTCTACGCCCTGGCCGGAACCGGCGCCAACAACAACAATACGTACCTGTATGGGCACGCCTCAAGTCTCAACGACGTCGTCAGCGGCAGCGATGG
>DATAQH010000197.1:0-7216 GCA_036264815.1 Candidatus Cybelea sp. | reverse complement strand
GCGCTCTGGAAGTACCCGGCGGGCGGCCAAGCCTACCTCGTTCTTCATCCTGCACAAGCCAGCAAAGCGGTAACGATCAGCCGCGCGCCCTGATGCCGCGCTACTGGCTGTTCAAGACCGAACCGGGGGCCTATTCGTTCGAACGGCTCCGCACCGACGGTACGACGCCGTGGACGGGCGTGCGTAGCTTTCAGGCACGCAACAACATGCTCGAGATGAAGCTCGGCGATCTAGGCCTCTTCTATCATTCGAGCATCCCCCAGCCGGCCGCGGTCGGCCTCTGCCGAGTCGTAAAAGAAGCCTACCCCGATTTCACGCAGTTCGATCCCGCCGGCGAGTACTTCGACGGCCGCGCGAAGCCGGACAAACCGATCTGGTTCATGGTCGACGTCGAGTACGACAAAGCGTTCGACCGGCCCGTCACGCTCTCGCAAATGCGCGAGGAACCGCGACTCGTCGGCATGGCGTTGCTCCGCCGAGGCCAGCGGCTTTCGGTGCAGCCGGTTATGCCGCACGAATGGAAGGTCGTCCTCGCTCTAGCTAGAGCGTAGCGGACCCAGAGGGCACGGTCCTCGTTAAAGAATTAGCGGCCGGATGATTACGCGAGCGCTTGCGCTTGCGTGAGAAAGACGCGCTGCGCATCGACGGGCATTTGACCCGTGCCGGGCGTGCAACGGCGATAGCTGCCGTCGCTTTGGAGTTCGCGGCTTTTTACGTTATCGGAGAGCAGGACCGAAAGGATTTGCGAAGCGACCGTCTCAGCCATTACCGGGTCCAAAACCGGCACCGCCAGCTCGACGCGGCGGTCCAGGTTTCGGCCCATCCAGTCGGCGCTTGCGATGTGCACCTCCAACTCTCCGCCGTTTTCGAAGACGAACATGCGTGAGTGCTCGAGGAATCGCCCGACGATGCTGCGCACGCGAATGTTTTCGCTTACGCCGGCAATACCGGGCCGCAGGACACACATTCCCCGGACCAGGAGATCGATGGGTACGCCTGCCTGTGACGCACGATAGAGGGCGCGCACGACGTCGCCTTCGGTGATGGCATTGATCTTCGCGCGGATGCCGGCACGGCGACCCGCGCGGGCGTGTTCGGTTTCCCGGTCGATTCGCGCGATCAGCTCCCGGTGCAGCGTCACGGGCGCGACCCAAAGGTCCTCGTAGTCGGTAACCTTCGAAAAGCCCGTGAGCGCGTTGAAGAGCTGAGCGTCGTCGGTACCGATCTCGGGGCGGCAGGTAAAGAGGCTGAGGTCCGTGTAGAGGCGCGCCGTCTTCTCGTTGTAGTTCCCGGTTCCAAAGTGCATGTAGCGCCGCAGCCCGTCTTCGTCTTCGCGGACGACGAGCAGCGTCTTCGCGTGGACCTTCTGATTGGCAAAGCCGTAGACCACATGCGCGCCGGCACGCTCCAGCCGCTTGGCCCATTCGATGTTGTTCTCTTCGTCGAATCGTGCTTTGAGCTCGATGACGACGGCGACTTGCTTTTCGTTCTCCGCAGCGGTCAGGAGCGCTCGCACGATCGGCGAGTTCTTTCCCGACGTGCGGTACAGCGTTGCCTTGATGGCGAGAACTTTTTCGTCCTCCGCAGCCTGCTGCAGAAACTGTATCACCGGGTCGAACGACTCGTACGGATGGTGCAGAAGGACGTCGCCGTCGCGGATCTGCGCAAAGATGTCCGTCACGCCGATAAGACGCTTGGGGATTGCCGGCATGAACGGCTTGTCGCGCAGATGCGCGTAGCCGGGCAGGTTGACGATCTGCCAGAGATCGCTCAATGCCATCAGCCCTTCGATCTCGTAGCAGTCGACGGCTTCGAGCTCGAGCGAGGTACACAGGAAATCGCGCATGTACTCGGGCATGCCGCGCTCGATCTCCAAACGCACCGGTTCGCCGAAGCGACGCCGGCGAAGCTCGGACTCGATCGCGCGAAGCAGGTCGTCGGCCTCGTCCTCCTGCAGATCGAGGTCGGCGTCGCGCGTTACGCGGAACAGGTACGAATCCCGCACGTGCATTCCCGGAAAGAGGCCGTCGAGATGGTGAGCGATCAGATCCTCGAGCAGCACGAAGGTGCGCTCGCTCGAGCCTTCGACCGGCACGAATCTGGGAAGCGTCGGCGGAATCTTTACGCGCGCAAAATGCAGCTCGACGCCGTCTCTCGTAGGCTCTTCAAGCTCGACTGCCAGCGAGAGCGAAAGATTCGAGATATAGGGGAACGGGTGCCCGCTATCGACGGCCAGCGGCGTCAGCACCGGGAAGACGCTGTCGTCAAAGGTTCGCTCGAGCGCGGCCTGCGTCTCGTCGTCGAGCTCCGCGACGCGCAGCAGGCGAATGCCCTCCCGCTCGAGTGCGGGGAGTAAGTCGTCGTTGAGCAGGTGCATCTGCTGCGGGAGCGAGGAGCGCAGCCGCGCCGAGATAGCCGCGAGATGTTCGGTCGGCGTTCGGCCGTCTTCGGAACGGCGGACGACCTGCGCCTCGATCTGCTGCTTGATCGCGGCCACGCGGATCATGAAGAATTCGTCGAGGTTGGTTCCGTAGATCGCAACGAACTTGAGACGCTCCATCAACGGGTTGCGTGCATCGAGGGCCTCCTCGAGGACTCGGTCGTTGAACTCGAGCCACGAGAGCTCGCGGCTGATGTACAGCGACGGGTCGTCGAGCGCGACGGTGGGAGTCGCCGGCTGGGCTGGAAGCGGTTTCGCGATCACAGGTGTTCCCTTTGCTTAGCGCTCGGGGCCGGGTTTCGCCTTCCGATGGACAAAAAACGGCGAGGATGGCCTCAATGGACCTCGCCACGCACGTTGGCGAGCACTTGCAGCTCGCGCTCTCCGCACTGGGCATCGCCGTAGCGGCCGGGCTGCCGCTGGGAATTCTGGCGGCGCAAGCTTCGTGGCTGCGAGGAGCCGTGCTCTCTTTGGCCGGCGTCGGACGCACGCTTCCCAGTCTCGCCGTGCTGATGCTGCTGCTGCCGTGGCTCGGCGTCGGCACAACGCCGGCGATCGTCGCGCTCGCGTTGCTCGCCATCCAGCCGATCGTCATCAGCGTGGACCTCGGTATACGCGGCGTCTCGGCTGCCGCGCTCGACGCGGCGGCCGGTATGGGCATGACCTCGGTGCAGCGTTTCGGCCGGGTGGTCGTGCCGCTGGCGCTGCCCGTCTCGTTCGTCGGCCTGCGCACCGCGACGACCGAGACGATCGCCAGCGCCACGCTCGCGACCTTCATCGGTGCGGGGGGGCTCGGCGACGAGATCGTTCGTGGTTTACAGACCGACGATGCGGCGCTGCTCTTTATCGGCGCCGCGTTGGTTGCCGCGCTCGCCTTGGGCGCCGATCTTCTCTTGGGTGTGCTCGGCCGGCGCTGGGCGGAGCGCTGGTGAACCTCTCGCGCGGGCGAGCCATCGCGCTGCTGGCGGCTCCGGCCCTGCTCCCCTGCTGTGCGTTCGATGCCTCGCGCGTTCGCGTCGGCTCGAAGAATTTCACCGAGTCCTTTCTGATCGCAGAGATCTATGCGCAGGCGCTGGAAAACGCCGGCATGCGAGTCGAGCGCATCTTCAACCTCGGGTCGACGCAGATTGCGATGGCCGCCATGCGACGGGGCAACATCGACCTATATCCCGAGTACACCGGAACGGCGCTCATCGATGTCTTGCATCGCGCTCCAATCTCAGACGCTCGCGAGGCCTACCGCGTCGTCGCGCAAATCTTCGAGCAGCGCTACGGCATCGTTTGGCTGCCGCCGTCGCCGATGAACGATTCGCAGGGTCTCGCGACGACCCGGGAGATCTCGGCGAATCGCCATCTTCTCACGCTCTCCGACGTCGCCGTCGGCGCGTCGCACCTGCGCCTCGCGACGATTCAGGAGTTCTTGGCGCGGCCCGACGGGCTGCCGGGCCTGCAGCGTGCTTACGGCGGCTTTCAATTCGCGTCCGTGCGAACGTACGACATCGCCCTGAAGTATCGAGCCCTCCTCGATGGCGAGGCCGACGTTGCGAGCGCGTTTACGACCGATGGGGCTATCGCCTCCGACCGGCTCGTCGTTCTGCGAGACGACAAGCATTTCTGGTCGGCCTATAACGTCGCGCCGGTCGTGCGACGCGCGGCACTGACCGCTCGGCCTCAGATCGCCCGCGTTCTCAACGCCGTTTCACCGGCGATCACCGATCGCGCGGCGCGCCGGATGAACGCCGAGATCGAGAGCGCGCAGCAGGACCCGGCCGACGTCGCCGCCGCGTTTCTCAAGTCGCACAACGGAGCGGAACCGAAAACGTGACGCCGGCAACGATCGTTTTCGACGGGGTCGTCGTCCGTTATCCGAACTCGGATCGCAACGCCGTCGACGGCGTATCGCTCGAGTTGGGCGGCGGAGAGCTCGTCGTCATCCTCGGCCCCTCAGGCTGCGGCAAGTCGACCCTCCTGCGGACGGTAAACCGTCTGGTAAACCTCGACGCGGGGCGCGTCCTGCTCGACGGCAGCGACGTAACGCAACTCGATACGGTGCAGCTCCGCCGCGGCATCGGGTACGTTATTCAAGCGATCGGGCTCTTCGGCCACATGAGCGTCGCGCAGAACATCGGCGTCGTTCCCTCGTTGCTCGGCTGGAAGCCCGCGGAGATCGCGCGGCGCGTCGACGAGCTGCTCGAACTCGTCGGGCTCGACCCGGCGCGCTACCGAGATCGCCGCCCGAGCCAACTCTCCGGCGGGGAGGCTCAGCGGATCGGCGTCGCGCGTGCGATCGCGGCGCGGCCCCGCGCGCTGCTGATGGACGAGCCGTTCGGCGCCGTAGACGTCGTGGCACGGACTTCACTGCAACGCGAACTGATTCGCATCGTGCGCGAGCTGACGACGACGACGCTCTTCGTGACGCACGACGTCGACGAAGCGTTCCGTCTGGCCGACCGCATCGTGGTGATGCGCTCGGGGCGTATCGAGCAGGCCGCGCCACCGCTCGAGCTCTTCGACAACCCGGCGACCGAGTACGTGCGCGATCTCACGCACGCGGGCGACGACGTTTATCGCCGTTACTTCCTTCACACTCGCGATCAGTTGCGAAGCTCGGCTCAATGAACTATCTCTTTTCGCATGCCGCGCGCGTGGCGGCCTTATCGCTCGAGCACCTGGAGCTCGTCGCGGTCTCGCTCGCTGCGGCGGCGGTCGTTGCCATTCCGCTGGGTCTGTGGGCTTCGCGGCAGCGGCGGGTTGCGCCGTGGCTGCTGGGCGTACTCGGCGCGATCTACACGATTCCGAGTCTCGCGCTTTTGGCGGTGCTGGTCGAACTCTTCGGGCTCGGCTTTACGCCGATCTTCGCGGCTCTGGTGGTTTACGCGCAGTTCATGCTGGCCCGCAACGTCGTGGCCGGCATCAACGCCGTCGATCCGGCGCAGGTCGATGCGGCGCGGGGGCTCGGGATGTCGCCGCTCCAGGTACTGCTGCGAGTGGAATTCCCGCAGGCGCTTCCCATACTCATCGGCGGCGTCCGCGTTGCCGCGATCGCCCTGATCTCGATCGCGACGCTCGGCGGTTACGTCGGCGGCGTCGGGCTCGGCGTGCTGATCTTCAACGGGCTGACCCTGCACCAGCCGCAGATGATCGTCGCCGGCAGCCTCGCCGCATGCCTCTTGGCGATCGCTGCAGACGCGTCGTTACGCTTCGTCGAGCGGCGCGCGGCGGCGTAATCTACGCCCGAGATTTCGTCGAGATCTAGGAGCGAGCTGCGAAGTTTTCCGGGATACACAAGGGCCGGGTAGTTCCGCTTTTGGTCAGGCGTTTTCGGCATGATGCGTATCGGCTGCGGGCGTGTTGGTTACTGCCGCATGGTGGTCGGCGTGGCGCGTCGCGTTAGGAGAGGTGGGGCGAGGCTGACAGTTACGCCTCCCGCGTCCTTGACACGCGGGATTCTTCTAATAGGTTGGCCACCTCGGGGATACGCGTAAAACTTAGCTGGTAGATCAAAACCCGAACCAAAGGTATCCGTAACGATGACTTTCGAGCCTTGAATCCAGAACGAATTGATCCAATAAATGTCCTTGAGGTTGAGCGCGCCTTCCTTAATCGCTTTGCTACCGTGAATAGAGTATCGGTCTATGGAACTAACATCGCCCACGGCAACGTATTTGCCATCCCACTGAATAGGGAAAGGCTGGAAGGGGTGAATCGATGGAATCGTTTTGAACTTTGATTCACCTTTGCGTACTTCGCCAAACACCGACGTTTTCGAACCGATAGCATATCCATTGACGAAGAGGTTCCCTTTATTGTCATAACCGCAGTGGGACGTCGTACTCATAGACGGGCTAACAGGAACGATTTGTGGCGATCCTCTGGCGCCAATATAGACGGCTACACTGACAGAACCAGAGGTTGCGGGATAGGCGGTCACGGCGAGGTTCCCTGTCGTCGGGTCAACGGAACAGTCTACGGGCCGCTCGTTGGGGTCGCTGAGTGTTAAGATTGGACTTACCCCGCCATGTGCGAATTCGACAATTTCCGATGCCGCAAAGCTTGGGATCCATATGTTACCAGTGCTGTCTGTACAAAGTTTACCGCCGCCGGAGTCGAGCATTCCCACGAGCTTAAATCTTGGGTATGTGAAGACGTAAATGTTGTTCTGGTAGTTGCCTGCCCCTGCGACGTAAAGTAAGTCCTCACTCTTCGCCTCGGGCAACATCCACGATCCCCGATACACCATAGAACCTCTAGGGTCAACCATCGCCGGCAGTCCCGGACCGCCTGCGCTCTGTCCTGGCGTACCACCGCAGCCTGCGAGCATCGGCAAAGAGATGCACATCGCAAGTGCACCAGAGTTCAACTTCTTCATTTTTTGCTCCATGAATGCAACCGCTCTTGCGGCGCAGCACTTAGCTTAGCACCGCTAGTTCGTTTAGCGAAGAGAACCCGCCTTGAATTGAGGCCGATATGCTCGCGCCGCATGGGCCGAATGTCCTAGCGAAAGTGATATTAACTGCGATCTAAGCCGCGAGGCACAATTGCGCCGCGCGATCGGCGCGGGACTGCGCAGGTGCGAGGCTAAGCTAAGCTAAGCCCAACCCGCGGCGCCGGCTGGCGCGATGCGGCTTTGCGACTGCTAGCGCCGATCGCGTAGCAGCAAGCGCGCGGCAATATCATATGGACGTGATCGGGGTAAACGATCGCGGCGGCTGCTTAAAGTTGAAAATGTCACCGATGTTTCTGCTCGTCTTGTCGGTGGTCCCAAGCCGTCCCAGC
>DATAQH010000394.1:0-8449 GCA_036264815.1 Candidatus Cybelea sp. | reverse complement strand
CCGGGCGGGACGACCGTCGTCGTTGCTTTGACCGAACCAATATCTTCTGCGACGGCGACTGCCAACGATCAGGTCGCGATCGTCGTCAAGAAGCCGGTGGTCGTCGATGGTTGGGTCGTGGTCCCGGCCGGGGCGAATGGCCATGCGACGGTAACCGAGGTCACGCACGCTTCGGGAAACGGCAGCGGCGGCAAGATCAGCATGAGCGTCGACTGGGTCTATAGTTCGGATGGCGGGATGCTCCAGTTGTCGACGACAAATCACGCCAGCGAAAGCGGGGACACGAAGGGTGCTGCGAGTACTGCGACCCTGCTCTCGTGGGTACTTCTCGGACCGGTAGGTTTTTTTGCGCACAACTTCGTGCGTGGCCGAGACGTTACGATTGGGACCGACAAGACGTTTACCGTCTTCGTCGATCACGACGCGCACGTGCACGCGAGCCAGCGCGCCGGGCAGTCTCAGGGATTCGACCAGTAGCATCTGCCCGGACGTCGAATGGGGGCGTTGGAGGGACGTTCCATGGCGCTTATCAGCGGAAGCCGTTTCAGCAACGCTCGCGTACAACTCGACGGAAAACAGTTCGAACGCTGTGCGTTCGACCGCTGCGCGATCGTGTACAAGGCGACCAGCCCGTATAATCTGAACGGCTGCACGTTTAACGATTGTTCGTTTCATTTTGAGGGCGCCGCCGCGCTGACGGTTCGGTTCATGACCGATCTCTACCCCGTCGCGCCGCAGCTCATCGAGGGAACGTTCGATAAGATCCGTCTCGGGTTTAAGCCTTAAATCGTGTAGCGCTGCTCGACGATAAGCTGCGTGCCGGTAAAGTCCGGCGAAATCGGCAGCGGCGGATAGGACGGGATCCCGGCAAATAAATTGCGCCGCACCGTTGCGAGGATCGAGGCCTGCGCGGTCTCTTTGAAGATCGCACCCGCAAAGAGCAGTTGCTCGTGGAATTCGATCGGCTGTGCGAACGTGCCATTCATCGCGTAGCGCCCCGTTCCGAATGCGACGACGAGGCGCGGCGTGAAGTGGCGGGAGTACGTCACCACGTATTGCGGTATATCGACGTCCACGTTGTCGAGCCGCGAAATCCAACGGCGGTCGAACTGGTCATCGATGAAGTCGAAGGTCAGATCCCCGAACCTCGCCCGCCAGGTCGCCCAAAACCCGTACCGCTTCTGCGTTCCGAGCGTAGCGTGCGCCGGAAGCTCCGCGGGGAAATAGCCGCCGACGAACCCGGTCTGTTGCGAGTCGAGGGTCGTCGTCGGCCGTATCTGCCGAAAATCGGCAAACTCGGCGTGGACCTCGAGCGGACCGCCATCGAGGAAGTAGCGCAACCGATACCCCTGGCGGTCGGTGCTCACAACCGTGTTGTCGACGAGCTGATAGCTCGAGCCCAACCAAGGCGCGGGCCACGCCCACGTCGCGCCCCACTGATTCTCCGCGATGCCGTACGGAAGCACGATCGTCGCGTAGTTCGGTTCCATCCGGTAGGCATCGGCCGAGGCGGTCGCGCGGCCGAAACGCTTCTGCAGCCCAACGTGGTAGTAGCCGCCCGACGCCGTACCCGGCGGCGCGACGTTCTGCGCGTCGTACCACGAACGCGCCAGCTCGACGGTGCCGTCGAGGTTCCAGCGCGGCATCACGTGCACGTTCGCGCTCGCGCCCGCGATCGTCTGCTGCTGGCCGCGCAGCGTGCTCTCCGCGATTACGCCTTGAGGCGTGTAAAAGAACCACGGATGCGCCCCGAACGCCGCCGATGTCGTGAAGTCGATGCCCGAGGTCGAGGCGTGCACGACTTGCGCGGAGTATGTCGTGCCTTCACCGCGATCGAAGATCAACGAGCCGATCGTCGCCCGTGCGCTCAAGCCGGGCGGCGACGGGAGCGCCGCCGTTGACAGCTCGAACGTCGCCATCCCCTTCTTCACCAACGCCTCGACGCCGTCGAGCGAAAGCTGCGTGACGAGCGGCACAAAATCGTCGCTGCCGGGCAATCCGCTCGAGAGCGTCTCCGCCGGCGCGTATGCGATCGCGGGGTTAACGCTCGGCAGAGGCGGCTGCGCGAAGACAAACCGCTCGGTCTGTGCGAGGTCGAAGTAGCCGAACTTCAGCGCGAGGTTGCCGTCGGCGGTCGCGATCGAACCCCCGAGAATCGAAAGGCGGAAGTTGCTGCCGTCGTCCTGCCCGGGCGCGGTCGGGAAGGCGATCGCGTAGGGGAGCGCTTGCGAACCCATATGCGGATTGAGCGTGGGGATCGTGCTCTCGCCCCAGTATACCGCGTTGGTGATGCTGCCGCCGACGTACTCCAGCCCCGTGTCGAGTGACAGATCGAGCGTCTTCGTGCGTTCGGTCAGCGTCATCAGCGCCTCGGGTAACGCGGCTATTCCCGGCGTCAGCGGCGCCGTCGAGAAGAGATCGTAGGGTGTATTCGGCGCTAGCGGCGCGCCATTGAGGTAGGGCGGCGCTTCGGGGCCGATTTGCCCGGGCCCGGACGTTGTCTGGTCGAGGAACGTCGTCGCGAACGTGGCTTTCACGCTAAGGCCGAGCGCACGCGACGGTGCGGCGGTCGGCGCGCTGAGCGAGGGTGCCGGCGAGGACGTTGGCGCGGCGCCCGGCGTGGCCTGCGCCGCAGCGAATGCGGTACAGGAAGCGACGAAGGCTCCCCACACGGCGAGCGATCGTGCGCAAACCATCCCGGCGGCCATTATTTACTCTTTTTTGACAGCTGCCCGAGGTTCCCAGGCCCCGACACGCTCAGGCTGACATGCCGGCGATTCTTACGGCGTCCGAACCGTCATCCAAAAGGGTTCTTCGGGGCGTATTAACTAGAGTGCTAGTAGTTCTCCACGACCTTCTTTCTTTGCTTTAGGAGATAAATGAAGACCATTACGACAGGGCTCGTCCTCACCGTCGGCATCCTCTTTGCGAGCATGCTGCCGAGCGTAGCCCAAAGCAGCATGTCCTCGATGCCGGCAATGCCGAAGTGCGCTGCCGGCGATTCGGTCGTCGGTGTCAACATGAACACGAAAATGTACATGACCAAGTCTCAGATGATGGCCAAGAGCGCCGGAATGTCGCAGTCGCAAAAGCAGGCGATGATGGCTAAAAATCACGTCAAGATGATGTGCAAGTCGCAGGCGACCGCGATGGGCGCCAAACCGATGCCTTCGATGTAGGCTGGCTCGTCCGGCATAGTCAAGCAAAGGGAAGAGCCCGAAGCCGCAAGGCCACGGGCTCTTTTTCGATCGCAAAAAGGAGCGCGACAGAGCGGCCAGGACGCAAATATCCCGCGAAAGCGCAAATCCTGTGCTATACTCAGGGGACCTCAATACGTCTTGACCGCATCGTCCCGCGGCGGCCGACCCGCATTCAGGCGAAAGGGCGGCCCCCGTGATCCCTCAATTGTCAGATAACCTGCCATTGGCGACATTGTTGGAGCATCTCTCCGACGTGCCGGTCATAGAAACCGATTCGAACGACGACCAGACTACGTACCGCTTCGCGTGCGGGTGCGTCGCTCTTCGCTTGTCCGACGAAGGTACGGTTCGTGTGGTTTGGTGTTCGCCGCACAGATCGGTGAACCGCGCGACAAGTTAACGGCTGCCCGCACCGTCGCTCCTAGCTCCTGGCAAAGATCGCTTCGTGCCCGGCCAAAATTCGCGCCTGAGTTGCAAGGTCGGGTAATGTCGACCAGTTGCCGTGTTCGAACGTTCCGCCCAGAAGGACGCCGTCGTTGCGCGGGAACATGTACAGGCCGCCGGTGAGGTACGTGTAGTCGATCGCCGGCTGCGGCTCGAGGATCGTGAGTTGTCCGCGTACCGGCTCGAGCTCCGCATCGCCGAAGAGCGCTCGCGAGCCGAGGCCCGTGCAGTTGAAAACGACCGGTTCGTGGAGCGTCGCGACGTCGGCCGGCCGGCGAAACGCGCGCACCACTATGCGGCCGCCCTGCAAGAGAAAATCGCGCTGCACCGCGGGCAGAAACGTGTTCGGCTCCATCAACATCGTATCGAAGCGGCGGATGGCGGAATAGCCGACGAATGGTACCGTCGACGGATCGATCGTCTCGACGTCGGCGTAGAGGTCTTCGATGCCGGCGCGCTGCGCGTAGTCGAGCTCGCCCCCCGTCGCCTGCGGGTTGCGTTTGAGATCGTAGTTGTCGAGCCAGCGTACGCCGTAATCGTCACCAACCATCAGCTGGAACTGCCGGTTCGCGATGCGCGCGGCCTTGCGAAACGTCTCGAGAAAGTGCGGCTTGACGACGTCCCACGAGAAAAGCGCCGTCGGAGTCCACTGCGCACCGGCGACGTTCGAGGTCGTCGCGGGCGGGAGATCGGACGAGTAGATCGTCACCTGCCAGCCGCGATTCTGCAGGATGCGGGCGGTCGTCAGGCCGATGACGCCGCAGCCGAGCACGGCCGCGCGCTCGGGCGAACGATCCGTGACGAAATCGGCCGCCAGCGTCGCGCAGCCCCAAGAGAGGCTGAAACCTCCGCCGCCGTGGCCGTAGTTGTGTACGAGCACCTTCGAGCCGAACGGCTCCGCACGCAGCACGAAGCCCGACGAGCGATACGGGCGCAAGCCCACAATCGTGCGGATGATGCGGTTCGCGTCGATGCGCACGGCCGCAATGGTCGCATTGTTCGGGGCAGCGAGGGCCCTCGCCGGCGATCGCGTCGCCGCGAACGCCGAGAGACCGAGGGACGAGCCGATGAAGCCGGCGCGAGAGAGCCGTGTACGGATCATATGTTCTCTGTTTGACGGCCGTTTGCGATTCCACCGCTTTCCGAGCGGCGGAACGCCGTGATAAGATGGCGTGAACCGATGGTGCACGAGATCGTTCTCCCGGAAACGAAGCCCGAGACGGAGTGGGTGCGCGGGCGTCCGCTGCAAAAAGTGAGCCCGCAGCGCGATCATGCCCGTTTGCAAGGAGCGCTCACGATGCAGCTCGACCGCTGGGCGGCGCAGCGGGGAGAGGTTGGCCCAGAGTGGCGTTTTCGGCTCGCACCGCCGGGCGAGATCCGCCGGCCGCTCGTGCCCGACGTCGCGTACGTTTCGAACGAGCGTCTCCGACCGCTCACTGACGAAGAGGTTCAGGTACCCCCATTCGCGCCCGACGTCGCCGTCGAGATTCTTTCGCCGGACGACCGGCGTGATGACGTGGACGACAAGATCGACACCTACTTGAGCTCGGGCTCGTCGCTCGTAATCATCGTCGATCCGTGGCGGCGGGCGGTCGAGCTGCACGATGCCGGCGCAACGGCGCTGCTCGGCGAGAGTGACGCAATCGAACACGCGGCGCTGCCCGGATTCCGCTATTCGATCGCCGATCTCTTCGGGGTGCTGCGCAGAGGCTAAATGCCGCTGCGGCCGGTGCCTGAGATGAACGACCTGCACGCGTCGTTCGACGAAAGGACCTTTCGTCGCGGCCTCGCCTATGCGAAAGCCGGCCGCGTGGTGCGCCTCGGGGAGGCGTCGGGGACGCTCGTCGACGCGCAAGTGCAAGGCACCGCACCAGTTCCCTACAGCGTATCGATCGAGCTCGACACGAAAGGCCCCGATCTCAGCTATCTGACCTATTGCGAGTGCCCGGTGGCGCGGCAGTGCAAACACGGCGCCGCGGCCGTAATCGCGTTGCTCGAGCTTCCCGTGCACGGAGAAGGCTCGCAAACTCCCGAGTACGATCCTGCCGACGCGGCCGTCTCCGGGTGGGTGCAGCAGCTCGAAGAGCTTTCCGGCCGCCGCGCGGCCGTACCGAGCTCCGACGAACTTCGCTACACTTTGAAGATCGCGGGTAAGCCGCCGCAACCGAAGCTTACGGCGCAGATGGTGTCGAGGCTGAAGAGCGGCGAGTACCGGGTGGGGCGAACGCTCGAGTTTTCGAGCTTCAACTTTTCCACCGACACGTTTATGACGCCGATCGATCGCACGATCGGGCGCCTCGCGCTTGCGTCGGGAATAACCGGTGAATATCCGTATGCCGCGCACGGTAGCAAGCTTCTCTCTGCGCGAGTGCTGGCGGTACTCCTCGACGAGGTTGTGGCAACCGGCCGGCTCTATTGGTCGTCGATCACAGAGTCGCCGCTCGCGCGCCGCGATCTTTCCGAACAAAGACTAACCTGGTACAGCGATTCTGAAGAACGCCAACGCCCCGGTGTCGTAGGAACGCCGTCGCTGCGCCTGATCGCCAGCAATCCGACCTGGTACGTCGACCCCGATCGCGGCGAGTGCGGAACGATCGAACTCGGCATGAGCGCTGAAGCCGCAGCGGTAATCTTGAATGCGCCGCCGCTCACGCCGCGCGGCGCGCGGCGCGTGCAGGCAACGTGGGCGCGAATCTTCGGGGCCGAGCAAGTGCCGGCGCCGCAAACCGACGTAGAGACGACGGTTGTCGAGCGCGATCCGATCCCGGTGCTGCGTCTTCGCAGCTTCCCGTACTCGCCGCCAGAAGCCGTTGCCGTGCTGACCTTCGCGTACGGCACGAACGTCGTACACTTCTCTGCCGACCAGCCGAACGAATTCGAGTCGAGCGACGCTGGGCGCGTCACTATTTGGCCACGGAGCTATGAGTTCGAGGGGGCCGCCCGCGCAATGCTCGACGGCATGGGACTGCACCTCGTGGGGTGGCCGGAGGTCCAGTACATAAGGCACGATCGCTCAACGTTACGCTTTCCGGGATCCGGCGAGCAGCGCTGGGTGCGATTTCTCGCACAGAGCGTGCCGGCATTGCGGGCGGACGGGTGGCGGATCGACATCGACCCCTCATTTCCGTACGAGCTCATCGACGCCGACGAATGGGACGCGCAGATCGAGGCAAGCGCGAACCACTGGTTCGAGTTCGATCTCGGCATCACCGTCGGCGGCGAGCGAATCTCGCTGCTGCCGATCGTCATCGATGCGCTTCGCGAGCTCGGCGTCCGCTCGCACCAAGAGTTGGCAGACCTGAAAACGGAGACCGTCTACGGCCGCGTGCGCGGGGGCGCCTTCGTCGTGCTGCCGGCGGCACGAATCGCACCGCTCTTAGCGGCGCTGGTCGAACTCTTCGACGCACCGCTCACCCGCGAAGGCCGGCTCGCGCTAACCCCGGCACACCTTTCGTCGATCGCGCAGCTCGAACGCGCAACGCCGGTCCGCTGGGCCGCAGGCACGCGCCTGCGCGACCTCGTCCACGCGCTTGCTGACGAAGAGGCGATGGCGCCGGCGATCGTGCCGCCGACTTTCAAAGGCACGCTGCGCCAGTATCAGGAGCGCGGGGTCGCATGGCTGCAGCTGCTCGCGCGCAACGATTTCGGCGGCGTGCTGGCCGACGACATGGGCTTGGGCAAGACGGTCGAGCTGCTCGCGCACGTCGCGATCGAAAAAGCCGCTCGCCGCCTCAAAAATCCGGTGCTGATCGTCTCGCCGACGAGCGTCTCGCCGAACTGGCGTTCCGAGATCGCGCGCTTCGTTCCGCATTTGCGCGTCCTCGCACTCACCGGCGGCGACCGCTTCGAACGTTTCGGGGAGATACCAGACCACAACGTGGTGCTCACGACCTATGCTCTACTGCAGCGCGACATCGAGACGCTGGGCGCGCAGGAGTGGCAAATAGCCGTGCTCGACGAAGCGCAGGCAATCAAGAACCCGCGCTCCAAGGGCGCGCTTGCCGCAGGCCGGCTGCGCGCGGCGCAGCGGCTCGCGCTGACCGGGACTCCGATGGAGAACCACCTCGAGGAACTCTGGTCGGTCTTTGCCTTCGCCGTTCCGGGTTTGCTCGGCGACCGCGCTGCCTTCTCGCGCGCCTTTCGGACGCCGATCGAAAAACGCGGCGATACGGAGCGGCGGAGCGTGCTGGCGACGCGACTGCGGCCCTTTCTCATGCGGCGGACTAAGGAGCGCGTTGCGCTCGAGCTCCCGGCAAAGAGCGAGATCGTCAACCGCATCGATCTGGAGGGCGCGCAGCGCGATCTCTACGAGACGATCCGCATCGCCATGCACGAACGGGTGCGCGATGCGTTGCGAAGCCGCGGTTTGGCGCGCAGCCATATCGTCGTGCTCGACGCGCTGCTCAAGCTGCGCCAGGTTTGCTGCGATCCACGGCTACTCAAAATGTCGGCGGCACAGGGCGTTCGCGGCTCGGCGAAGCTCGAAGCGCTGCTTGAGATGGTGCCCGAACTCATCGAGGAAGGCCGGCGCATTCTTCTCTTCTCGCAGTTCACCTCGATGCTCGATCTGATCAAGCCGGAGCTGCTCGAACGCGGGATCCCGTTCGTCGAGCTCCGCGGCGAGACGCGCGATCGCGAAACGCCCGTGCAGCGGTTTCAGCGCAGTGAGGTGCCGCTTTTCCTCATCAGCCTAAAAGCCGGGGGCACCGGATTGAATCTCACCGCCGCCGACACCGTGATTCACTACGATCCGTGGTGGAACCCGGCTGTCGAACGCCAGGCGACAGATCGCGCGCATCGGATCG
>DATAQH010000149.1:0-11373 GCA_036264815.1 Candidatus Cybelea sp. | reverse complement strand
GGTCGTCAGCCCGACGAACTGTTCGTCGGGAATTGGTAAAACGTCACGTTTGAGGGCGTCGCTGCTTGGCATATAAGGCTCCCGATCGGGTGAGAAAAGCGATGAAGGTTCGAGCCGCCGCGTCTTCTCAAAAGGGTTGGGCTACGGCGCGACCGCGACCTTCTCGTCCGGCGCTCTCGTATCGGCCGAAAAGAATCCCGCAATGCAAGGTAGTAGAATTGCGCAATGAGACGCGTCGTGCCGATTCTTCGCATCCTCGATGTTGCGAAAGCGAAGGAGTTCTACTGCGACTTCTTAGGCTTTCAGATCGACTGGGAACATTATTTCGCGGCGGATCTTCCGCTCTACGCGCAGATATCGCGAGACGACGCCATACTTCACCTAAGCGAGCACTTTGGTGACGGCACCTTCGGTGCGCACATTCGAATCGAGACGCCGGGACTCCGAGCCTACCAGGAGGCGCTCCTCGAGAAGAAGTACCGGCACTCGCGGCCCGGCGTGCGCACGCAAGAATGGGGAGAGATCTCCATGGCGATCGCCGACCCCTTCGGCAACGTCCTAACGTTTTACGAAGCGTTGCCCACAGAAGCGTAGCTGCAGCAGGCTCCGCAACACACCGCTAGGCGCCGCGGCCCGCTCTCGCCGGCACGACGACCCGAGGAATGTCGTTCGCGCTGTTTACGCCCAAACGCAAAAAGAAGCGGCTCCATGGGAGCTGCCGCATGCCATAATTCAAGCAGAGCCACCAAGCGCCGGTGTAGCGGAAGGAAAAGCATCGGAGGCGTTCTATCTAAGGAGGTCGCCGGGCAAGTGGCGGAACTGGCAGACGC
The DNA here is from genome assembly GCA_036264815.1 of Candidatus Cybelea sp. Classification (GTDB taxonomy): domain Bacteria; phylum Vulcanimicrobiota; class Vulcanimicrobiia; order Vulcanimicrobiales; family Vulcanimicrobiaceae; genus Cybelea. Next base: position 10,543 of record DATAQH010000149.1, on the reverse strand, counting down.
GCTGGATTTAGGTTCCAGTGGGGCGACCCGTCAGAGTTCGAGTCTCTGCTTGCCCATTGCGCGCTGCGCGCCAACAGAAGGGTTCGTGCGGAAGTAGCTCAGTGGTAGAGCATCGCCTTGCCAAGGCGAGGGTCGCGAGTTCGAATCTCGTCTTCCGCTAATTTATTTGATATGACCAGCTCGACTTTGACCCGGCTCGCGCCCACCCAGGTGGCGCTGGAGTTCTCGATTGGTGCCGATGAGCTCGCGGCGGCCGAAGACCGGGCCTACCGCAAACTTTCCAAAGGCGTCCGGCTGCCTGGATTCCGCACGGGGAAAGTCCCTCGCAAGATCTTCGAGCAGACCTACGGAAGCGAAGCCGTCACGAGCCAGGCCGTCGAGGACGTGATTCCCGAGGTCTACGCCAAGGCAGTCCGCGAGCACGATCTCGATCCGGTGGACCGGCCCAAAGTCGAGGTGATCGAGGAGAGCGACGGGCGCCCGCTCCGGCTGAAGGCGACCGTCGAAGTCCGGCCGGCCATCGAACTCGGCAAGTATATGGGAGTCAGCGTCGCGCGTCCGCCGATCGAGGTGACCGACGACGACGTCGAACGGAGCCTGGCTGCGCTCGCCAAGGAACGGGCGACCCTCCTTCCAATTACCCGGCCCGCGGCCATGGGCGACGTCGCGACGATCGACTACGCGGGGACGATCGACGGGGTCCCCTTCGAGGGCGGCAGCGCCCAAGGGCAGAGCGTCGAGCTCTCCGAGGGCCGCTTCGTTCCGGGCTTCGTCGCCGGCATCGTCGGGATGAACGCCGGCGAAAGCCGGAACGTGGAAGTGCAATTTCCCGATGATTATCCCTCGGCTGCGGTCGCCGGGAAGCCCGCCGTATTCTCCATTACCCTACACGAGCTCAAGCAGTACGAGCTGCCGGCAATCGATGACGACTTCGCGCGCGCCGTATCGAGCAACCAGACGGTCGAGGAATTGAGAGCCGACCTGCGCTACCGGCTCGAAGCCGTCGCCACGTCCCGCCGCCGCCGCACCATCGGGAACGAGGTGGTCGAAAAGCTCCTCACAAGCCACGACTTTGCGCTGCCGCCGACGATGGTGGAATCCGAGCTCGACCGTCTGATGGAAGATGCCGCAGGCGGCGCGACCTCACAGGGCACCTCGTTCGAAGAGCATCTGAAGCAAATCGGAAAGACCGAGCAAGAGCTGCGAGCCTCCCTTCGCCCAGAGGCCGAATCGCGTGTAAAAACCACGCTTTTAATCGAGCAGATCGCCAAAGCCGAAAAAGTCGCAGCGACGCCCTCGGACGTTTCCGAAGAACTCGAAGCCCTCGCACGCCGATACGGTCAGCCGGCGGCACGTATACGCAAGGCGCTAGGCAACAACTTGCTCTCCTTGATGGAGGGTATCGTGCGAAACAAAACGCTCGAGCTGCTGATCGACGGCGCGGAAGTCGAGGGCGACCAAGAAACTATGCGTTCGGTGTCGTAGTTAAACGATTCATGGGACATTTAGTACCGATGGTCGTGGAGCAAACGGCACGAGGTGAACGCGCCTACGACATCTATTCGCGGTTGCTCAAAGACCGCATCGTCTTCGTCGGCGGCGTGATCGACGACAATATGTCGAGTCTGGTCATCGCGCAGCTGCTCTTCCTCGAAAAAGAAGACCCGGACAAGGACATCGATATGTACCTCAACAGCCCCGGCGGGAGCGTCACGGCGGGCCTAGCGATGTACGATGCGATGCGATTTATTAAGCCGGACGTGGCCACGATCTGCATGGGCCTGGCGGCCTCGATGGGGTCGATCCTGTTAACGGGAGGAGCCGCCGGGAAGCGGTACGCCCTTCCGAACTCCAAGGTCGTGATTCATCAGCCCTTCGTCCAGCAAATCGGCGGACAGGCGACCGAAATCGAAATTGCAGCCCGCGATCTGGTCGCTACCCGGCACACGGTGGCGCGGATTTACCAGGAAACCACCAAAAAACCGCTCGACCAGGTTCTCAAAGACATCGAGCGGGATTATTATATGACTGCCCAAGAGGCCAAGGACTACGGGATAATCGACGAAATTATCGAAAACCGTCATGGCTTGCCGATACCGGCGTAGGAGGTAGGGGGACCCCGGAAGCTGATGTTTCGCTTTGGAGACGACAAGGGTCAGCTGAAATGCAGCTTCTGTGGAAAGTCCCAGGAGCAGGTTCGCAAATTGATCGCCGGCCCCGGCGTTTATATTTGTGACGAGTGTATCGAGCTCTGTAACGAAATTATCGAGGAAGAGCTCTACAAGAACGTCGACGAGAGCCTGCGCCTGCGCAATATTCCGAAGCCCAAAGAGATCAACCACATTCTCAATCAGTACGTGATCGGCCAAGAACGCGCGAAGAAGTCGCTGGCCGTCGCGGTTTACAACCACTACAAACGCATCAACGCCGGCGGCACGGCCGACGACGTCGAGCTTCAGAAATCGAACATTCTGCTGGTCGGCCCGACGGGCTCGGGCAAGACCTACCTCGCGCAGACGCTGGCGAAGATCCTCGACGTTCCGCTCGCGATGGCCGATGCGACCTCGCTTACCGAAGCCGGCTACGTCGGAGAAGACGTCGAGAACATTCTGCTGAAGCTCATTCAGGCGGCCGACTACGACGTCAAGCGCGCCGAAAAGGGTATCGTCTACATCGACGAGATCGACAAGATCGCGCGAAAGAGCGAGAACCCCTCGATCACGCGCGACGTTTCGGGAGAGGGCGTGCAGCAGGCGCTGCTCAAGATTCTCGAAGGCACGACTGCCAACGTCCCGCCACAAGGCGGCCGCAAGCATCCGCATCAAGAGTTCATCCAGATCGACACGACCAACGTGCTCTTCATCTGTGGGGGCGCCTTTGACGGTCTCGAGCGGATCATCGAGTCCCGGGTTGCGGCGAATAACATGGGCTTCAGGGCGCAACCCGAAGGCAAGCGCGACATGCGCTTGGGCAAACTCTTTCAGCAGCTGATGCCCGAAGATCTGCTGCGCTTCGGTTTGATTCCCGAGTTCATCGGGCGTCTGCCGATCGTCGTAACGCTCGATGCGCTCGACGAGCTGGCGCTGCGCCGCATCCTCACCGAGCCGCGCAACGCGCTCGTTCGTCAGTTCCAGAAGATTCTCAACATGGACGGCGTCGATCTGCAGTTTACCAAAGAGGCGCTCGTCGCGATCGCCAACAAAGCCCAGCGCCGCAAGACCGGTGCGCGCGGCTTACGCTCGATTCTCGAAGAGACGATGCTCGAGGTGATGTACGATCTTCCCTCGCTGCAAGGCGTCAAGAAGTGCGTCGTCAACAAAGACGTCATCGAGAAGAAAGAGGCGCCGACGCTCGTATATCACCACGACCAAAAGAAAGACATGCCGGCCTAAGAAGCGCCGATTCCGTCCATCTCGTCGTCGCGAAGGGCCTCGACTACGAGATAGTAAACTTCGGCCCTTCGCTCCTAGACCTGAACGAAATCAACGCTTCTTTGCAAGGGCGGTATTTAGGCCGCTCCGCGACGGCCCTTCCGTTGGGTTTTTCTAAAGAGGCGGCGTCGGCGGTGGTGCTGAACGCAGGCCCACCGATGGACCTCCCAAAGCAGTACGATCCGCAGGCGACCGAAGCGCGTCTGTACGCGCACTGGGAGCGTAACGGTTACTTTCACGAGGACCCGGATCCCGCACGGCCGCCGTTTATCATCTGCATGCCGCCGCCGAACGTAACGGGGCGCGCTCACTTGGGACACGGCTCGACCTACGCGCCGATGGACGTCCTCACGCGTTATCACCGAATGCTCGGGAACAACGCCGATTGGCTGCCGGGTATCGATCACGCGGCGATCGCGACCGAGGCGGTGCTGGTTAGAGAACTCGCCAAGGAAGGCCGGCGGCGCGAAGAGCTCGGCCGTGAAGCGTTCGTCGAGCGCGCGTGGGAGTGGTCGCGAACGCACGGCGGCCAAATCTTCGAGCAGTTCCGCCGGCTTGGCTTCGGGCCGGATTGGGAGCGCTCGCTCTTTACGATGGATGAGGCGCTCTCGGCGGCGGTCCGGCGCGTCTTTGTCACGCTGTATCGCGACGGCCTGATCTACCGCGGAACGCGTCTGATCAACTGGGATCCGACCGCGAAGACCACCGTCTCCGACGCCGAGCTCGAATACGTCGAGCGGGATGGCACGCTGTGGCGCATCCGCTATCCGTTCGATCGGGAAGATCCCGATCGTGGTATCGAGATCGCGACGACCCGCCCCGAGACGATGCTCGCCGACGTCGCCATCGCCGTGCATCCTAACGACGAGCGATATGCGGCGCTGGTTGGCCGGCAGGTCTGGCTGCCGCCGCTCTTCGATCGTGCGATTCCGATCGTCGCCGACGAGGCGGTCGATCCCGAGTTCGGCACGGGTGCGGTCAAGGTTACGCCGGCGCACGATCCGACCGACTACGAGATCGGCCTGCGCCATCGCCTGGAGATGCCGTCGGTGATCGGACTCGACGCGCGCATAACGGGAGCGGACTGCAGCGTCGGTCCGTACCTGGGGCTGGATCGCTACGAAGCACGGGAACGGATCGTCGCCGATCTGCAAAAAAGCGGGGCGCTGCTCGAAGCCCAACCGCACCGGCATTCCGTTGCCACCAGCGAGCGCAGCGGCGACGTCGTCGAGCCGCTGCTGTCGCTGCAGTGGTTCGTTCGAATGGCGCCGCTCGCGAAACCGGCGCTCGACGCGTATCGGGACGGACGGCTTCGCTTCGTTCCCGAGCGGCACGGACGCACCTACGAGCGCTGGCTGGAGAATATTCGCGATTGGAACGTGTCGCGTCAGATTTGGTGGGGACACCGGCTCCCCGTTTGGTACGCGCCCGATGGCCGCGAAGTCGTCGCAGAGACTGAAGAAGAGGCGCGCGAGATTGCACGGCGCACCTACGGCACTACCGATCTTACGCGCGATCCCGACACGCTCGACACCTGGTTCTCGAGCGGCATCTGGCCGTTCTCGATTCTGGGCTGGCCGGAGGAGTCGGCGGAGCTGCGCTGCTGGTATCCCTCGCAAGCGCTGCTGACCGGCGGCGAGATCATCTTCCTTTGGGTCGCGCGCATGGTGATGCTCGGACTCTACTTCATGAAGGCCGTACCGTTTCGCGACGTCGTGATCACCCCGTTGGTCTTCGACGCGGCCGGGCGTAAGATGTCGAAGTCGCTCGGCAACGCGATCGACCCGATGGATCTCGCCGACAAATACGGCGCCGACGCGTTTCGCCTCTCGATCCTGCGGCAGATGCGCCTCGAGAGCCAAGAGATTCGCTACCACGAGTCGCGCTGTGAGGAGGCGCGGAACTTCAACAACAAGATCTGGAACGCCACTCGCTACCTGCTTGCGCTGCCCGAGGGTCTGCCGCAAGCCGCGACGCTCCCGGCCTCCGGCGCGCTGACCATCGCCGATAAGTGGATCCTCACTCGTCTGCGCGAGACCGTCGTCCGCATGACCGAGCTGTTGAGTGCCTACGACTTCGGCAACGCGGCCGAAACCATCTGGCGTTTCCTTTGGTACGAGTACTGCGACTGGTATGTGGAAGCAACCAAGGCGCAACGGAACCGGCCCACGCGGGCGGCGGTGCTCTCCTTCGTCTGGAACAACGCGATGCGCTTGCTCCACCCGATCGCGCCCTTCATTAGCGAGGAGATTTGGCTCGCGCTGCCCCACGATGGGCCAACGATCGTGACCGCAAACTGGCCCGACGCCTTCGAAATCCCAGCCTTCGACGAGGCGGCCTCAGAGTTCACCGCCCTGACGCGCGCGATTGAGCGCGTCCGCAACCTGCGCGCCGAGATCGGCTTGCATCCCAAAGAACGCATCGCGATCGCGGTACCCACGAACGTCCCCGAGGAGATGGGCGAGCTGCTCGCCATCTTCGCCGCCGGAAATGTCGAGCGCTCGGGGCCGGCTGGGGCATCGCTCGAGGAGGCGCTCGCCTCGGTCAGCGTTCGCGCGCCGCACGGCGTCCTCGAGGAGCGCTATCGCAAGGAAGTGGCGCACCTGCGGTCGGAGATCGATCGCGGAGAGAAGAAGCTCGGAAATGAAGCCTTTGTGGCAAACGCCGCAGCGCACGTCGTCGCGAAGGAGCGCGAGAAACTGCAGGGATACCGTACCGAACTCGAGCGCGTCGAAGCCGCGCTGCGTGCGCTAAAGGAGCCGGCATGACCGCAACCGCGCCCCACCGTATTTTGGCCAAACGCGACGAGATCGCGCGCATCGTCTCTCGTCTCGCGTATCAAATCGTCGAACCCAACGAGGCGCAGAACGGACTCGTCATCCTCGCCGTGCGCCGCGGCGGCGAGGCACTCGCCGTGCGCATCGCCGCCGAAATCGAACGGATCGCCGGCCGCATGCCGGCGCTCGGCTTCCTCAACATCAACCTCTATCGCGACGACCGGGTAACGCACGAACTGCCGGAGTCGCAGATTCCAGTCGACCTCTCGGGTCGGCACGTCGTCATCGTCGATGACGTGCTCTACACCGGACGCACCATTCGCTCGGCGCTCGACGCCGTCACCGACTTCGGGCGGCCGGCCGCGATCCGCCTCTGCGTACTGGTCGACCGCGGTCTGCGCGAGATCCCGATTCAGCCCGACTACGTCGGCCGCTTTACGGCGACGTCGCGCAACCAGCGCGTAAAGGTCGTCCTCTCGCCGCAGCCCTCCGACTCCGACGAAATCGATATCCTGGGAACCACCGATGCGGATACGCCGTAGCCTCCTCGATCTCGACGATCTGACCGCCGAAGAACTCGCGTACATTTTCGACCGTACAACGCAGTTCGAACAGACGCCGCCGGGGCCGCGGCTCACCGGCAAAGCCTGTGTCAACATGTTTTTCGAAGGAAGCACCCGGACGTTCACGTCCTTCAACCTCGCCGAACTGCGGCTCGGGGCCGACGTCGTGAACCTCGCCCCGCGCCACTCGAGCCTGGCAAGCAAAGGCGAGACGCTCGAAGATATGGCGATCACGCTTGGTGCGATGGGGATCTCCGTACTGGTCGTGCGCCATCCGCAGGCCGGCTTCCCCGCGAAGATCGCGCTCGGCTTTGACGGGCACGTGATCAACGCCGGCGACGGCGCGCACGCCCATCCGACCCAAGCCCTGCTCGATATCTACACCTTGATCGAGGAATTCGGCGACCTTGCGGGGCGTTCGATCGCAATCGTCGGTGACGTTCTCCATAGCCGCGTTGCGCATTCGGCGATTCGCGGCCTCGGACGGCTTGGAGCCAACGTCGTACTCGTCGGGCCGGAGCCGTTTCTGCCATCCAGCTATGCCAACAACGGCATCCGCGTCGAACGCGATTTCGACGCGGTGCTGCCGCAGGTCGATGCGGTCGTTTTGCTGCGCATTCAGCGCGAGCGCTTCGCCGAGATGCCGCTCAGCGATACGGAGTACGTGAGCGCGTACCGGCTCGACGCGCGAAGGCTCAAATCGCTGCGGCGAGAGGCAATCGTCATGCATCCCGGGCCGTACAACCGCGGGATGGAGCTCGACGATTCGGTGCTGGCATTCGCCGGCTGGCGCTACGCACGTCAGGTGCACCACGGCATAGCGATCCGTATGGCGGTGCTGGACCTTCTCGTCAATGCGAGAAGTCTCTAGTGTACTAGCGCCGTCGATGGAATCACTCCTCATCAAGGGCGGCAGGGTCGTCGATCCCGCGAACCGCTTCGATGGATTGCGCGACGTGCGGATCGGCGCCGGACTTGTCGACGAGATCGGCGAGCACCTAACGGCGCGAGAAGAAGAGCGGGTCATCGACGCCGGCGGCTCGATCGTCGCCCCCGGCTTCGTCGACATGCACGTGCACCTGCGCGAGCCCGGCTATCCAGAAAAGGAGACGATCGCGACCGGCACCGAGGCCGCCTTGCGCGGCGGCTTTACCAGCGTCGCTTGCATGCCGAACACGAAGCCGGCGCTCGACTCGGCGGCGACGCTCGAGCGCCTGCGCGAGCAGATCGCTCGCGAGGCTCGCTGCCGCGTCTATCCGATCGCCGCAATGACGCTCGGGCGTCTGGGCTTCGAGCCGTGCGACTACGAAGCGCTTGCGCGCGCGGGCGCCGTCGCGTTCTCCGACGACGGCGACACGGTCGGCAACGCGTCCGTCGCGCTCGATGTGGCGCAGCGCGGCCGCGCGGTCGCCGGCGTCTTCATTTCCCACTGCGAAGATCCGAGTTTTCCGGGCGCTGAGGGCCGCCCGCCCATGGCCGAAAACCTTGCCGTCGGGCGCGATCTCGTCATCGCCGCGGCGACGATGAAGAACTGGCACGTTGCGCACCTCTCGACGCGCTGCGCGCTCGATCTCGTGCGCGTCGCTCGGCGGCAGGGGGCACCGGTAACCTGCGAAGTGACGCCGCATCATCTGATCCTTACGAGCGAGCGCGCGCGCGAGTTCGGGGCTGCAGGGCGCGTTAACCCGCCGCTGCGTAGTGAAGAAGACTGTGCCGCGCTGCGTGACGGCGTTCGCGACGGTACGATCGATGCGTTCGCCAGCGACCACGCACCCCACACAAGTGCCGAGAAGAGCGGCGCCGGCGGAAACGCCTCGCCAGGCTTCTCCGGTTTGGAGGTCGCGGTCGGCGCCTACGCGCGCGCGCTTCCCGATCTGGCCGTCTCGCGCTTCGTCGAGCTGCTATCGACCAATCCGGCGCGTATCTTGGGAATCGCGGGCGGATCGCTTGCGCCTGGTGCGTGCGCCGACGTCACCATCTTCGCACGGCGCGAGTGGATCGTCGATCCGGCCGCGTTCGCATCGAAGGGTAAATCGACGCCGTTTGCGGGCTGGAGGCTGCCCTGTAAGGTTCTCGCGACGATCGTCGGCGGCGAGCTTCGCTATCGAGCAGAGATCGCCGTATGACGGCGTTAACTCCCGCCGCGTTGTTCCTGGCCGATGGCAGCCGCTTCGACGGCCAGGGCCTCAGCGTCGAGGGCATCGCGTTGGGCGAGGCCGTTTTCTATACCGGGATGACCGGCTACGAAGAAGCGCTGACCGATCCGTCGTATGCCGGGCAGATTCTGACGTTCACTTACCCGATGATCGGAAACTACGGGATCTCGGGAAGCGCCGCGCAGTACGGCCGCCCGTGCGCCGCCGCGACCATTATCAAACAGATCGCGCATCACCCCTCGCACCACCTCTCGAAGCAGAGCTTGCCGTCGTGGCTCGACCAATGGCGCGTTCCCGCGCTCGTCGAGGCAGATACGCGCGCGATTACGATTGCGTTGCGGGAGCATGGAACAATTTGGGCGGCGCTGGCCGTCGGCGAGCCGGCTTTGCGCGAGGCCGAACGGAAGCTCGCCGAATTCGTGCGCACTGCGAATACGAAAGCGCTCGTTCCCAGCGTTGCCGCTCGCGAGGCCTTCATCGCCGGGTCGGGTCCCGGCCCACGAATCGTCGTGATCGATTGCGGCGTCAAACGCGCGATCCTGCGGCAACTCGAGGCGCTCGGCGCGGCCGTTGCGGTCGTTCCCTACGACGCGAGCGCCGACGAAGTGCTCGCGCTCGAGCCCGATGCGGTCGTCGTCTCTCCGGGGCCTGGGGATCCCACCGATCTCGCACAGACGATCGAAGCGCTTCGCGCGCTCGTCGGGCGCAAGCCGCTCTTCGGCGTCTGTCTGGGGCATCAGCTCCTGGCGCTCGCGTGCGGCGGCAGAACCTACAAGTTGCCGTACGGGCATCGAGGTGGCAACCAGCCGGTAAAGGAGCTCGAGGCCGGCGCCGTGATCGTCACGGCCCACAACCACGGGTACGCGGTCGACGCCGGATCGCTTCCCGGCGATCTCGAGGCAACGATGACCAACCTCAACGACGGCACGAACGAGGGCTTCCGTCACCGCACCCTGCCAATTGCGGCGGTGCAGTTTCATCCGGAGGCATCGCCCGGGCCGTTCGACGCGCGCTATCTCTTCGCGAAGTGGCTTTCGGGAGTCTCCCGAGCTTGACGCGTCTGGTAACTGGTCTCATCACGGCCGCATTCGCGGCACTTCTTTCGTGCAGCCCGTGCACCGCACAGAGCCTGCAGCGGCTCTCGGTTGAGTCGTTCGCACTCTCCACCGATACGACTCGACCGCGCGTCGACACGCCTTTCCACTTGATCGTCTCACTGCGCGTTCGCGAACGCGTGACCGAGATCAACAACATCGAACTGCCGTTGCTCGCGGCGCTCGAGCTGCTCGGCGACGAGCGAGAGATCACGAGCGATTCCCACGGGTCGCAGTACCGCGAAGTGATCACCGTCGTCGCCCACGACGCGGGAGCGCTGGCGATCTCGCCGGCGACGCTGCAAGCCGTCGACGCGCGAGACGGCCGCCCCAAGGAGTGGTACACCAATGACCTGCGCCTCGTCGCCGGGCAATCACCCGCGCGAATTGCCTCCGGCGTTCGCTCCGCATTGCTCGCGATCGTCTGGATACTCGCGGCGCTGGCCGTCCTCGCCGGGATCGGCCTCATCGTCCTTCTCGCGCTGCGCGCGGCGGCGAACCGCCCCAGAGTTGTGGCTCCTA
>DATAQH010000096.1:0-4967 GCA_036264815.1 Candidatus Cybelea sp. | reverse complement strand
GATTCCTGAGACGATCGCCTGCAGCACCACGGGCGACTTGCGAACCGGAGACGTGGTCAACGTCGAGTACGCGCTGCGCGTCGGCGATCGCGTCGGGGGCCATTTCGTCTACGGCCACGGCGATGCCGCCGCCGAAGTGCTTTGGCGCGCAGCGGAGGGCCAAGGCGAGCGAATGCGGCTCGAGCTGCCGGCAGCCTTGGCGCGCTCGATCGTTCCGAAAGCGTTCGTTACCGTCGACGGCATCAGCCTGACCGTCGCCGCCGCCGGCGAAGGCTGGTTTGAAGTCGCGCTCATCCCCGAGACGCTGGCGCGCACGACGCTCGCCGCGCGGCCGCCCGGAAGCCGGGTCAACCTGGAGGTCGATCCGATCGCGCGGTATCATGGCGCGTTATAAAGAGATGCTCCCGCCCGGTGCGCGCACGTTCGAGGCGCGGCTGCAGGTGCAGTGGGCCGACGTCGACGTCGTCGGCATCATGTACTTTGCCGCCTATTCGCGTTTTGCCGAGTACGCGGAAATGCAGATGTTCGCCGAGCTCGGCTTTCCCTACGAGAGCGTCTTCACCGAGTACGGCTTCTGGCTGCCGCGCGTCAAGGTCGACGCCGAATATCACGCGCCGGCGCGCATGAGCGACTGGCTGCGGATGCGCACGCATATCGAGCGCGTCGGCTCGTCGAGCGTACGCTGGAAGACCGTCTTCTTCAACGAGCGAACTGGTGAGGCGGGCGCGGCCTGGAGCTTCGTCGTCGCGACGATCGACGATGCGACGCGCAAGAGCCGTCCGCTGCCTGAGGTCGTTCGCGCCGCGCTCCTGGCCTGCGTGGCCGAGCCGGCGCCGTGATCGACGGCCGCTCGCGCGTCGCAATGCTGGTCGAGCCCCAGCGGATCGAACTGCGGGAAGAGGCCGCGCCGCGGGCCGAGCCGGGCGGCATCGTCGTGCGCGTACGCGCCGCTTTGACCGACGGTACCGATCTGAAGACCTACCGTCGCGGTCACCCGAAGATGCCGATGCCGACCCGCTTCGGCCACGAGTTTTCCGGCGAGGTCGCCGCGGTTGGCGATGGCGTGACGGCCTTCGAGCCGGGCGATCCCGTGATGTGCGTCCACACCGCGCCCTGCGGCGCGTGCTTTTGGTGCCGCAACGCGCAAGAGGAGCTCTGCGAATCGATCATGCCGGCGATGATTCTCGGCGCGTATTCGGATACGATCGCGGTGCCGCAGCGCATCGTCGATCGCAACTGCTTCCAGAAGCCCGACGACGTCAGCTGGGTGGAGGGCGCGTTTCTCGAGCCGCTCGCGTGCGTGGTTCATTCGGTCGACCTAATCGGTGCCCAAGCGGGCTCGGTCGTCGCCGTTCTCGGAACCGGCGGCTTCGGCATCCTGCACGCGCTGCTGCTGCGCGGCCGCGGCGTCGAGGTGCTCCTCTTCGGGCGGAATCCGCAGCGCGCGGCGCTCGCGAACGAACTCGGTTTGGAGAATTTCGATACGCGCGACGGCGCGATGGAAGAAGTGATCGGGCAGCGCACCGCCGGGCGCGGGGCCGACGCCGTCGTCGAGTGCACGGGAAGCGCGCAGATGTGGGAACGGGCGCCGGCGCTCGCGCGCCGCGGCGGACGCGTCTCGTTCTTCGCCGGGCTTCCTTCCGGAACGAACGTGTCGTTCGACGCAGCGCGCCTGCACTACGATGAAGTGCAGCTCGTCGCACCTTTTCACTTCACGCCGGACGACGTTCGCACGGCCTACGAGCTAATCTGTGCGCACGCCCTCCCGCTGACCGCGCTGATCTCGGGTAGCTATCCGCTCGAACAAATCGCGCAAGCCTTCGAGCGGCTCGATCGCGGCGACGCCGTAAAGCTGGTAATCGAACCGTGACGCCCTCGACGATGCGCGCCGCCGTGCTCTACGACGTCGACGATATTCGCATCGAAGAGCGCGACGTTCCCCAACTGCGCGACGGCGAGCTGCTCGTGCAGACTATGGCCAGCGGAATCTGCAGCGGCGACGTGATGGCTTGGTACATCCGGCGCAAGGCGCCGCTGGTGCTCGGACACGAACCGGCGGGCGTGGTCGCAGCAGTCGCCGGCGAAGCGGCGTTCGCGGTGGGCGACCGCGTCTTCGTCCATCATCACGCGCCGTGCTTCGAATGCCGCGCCTGCAAGCGGGGAGAGCACGTTCAGTGTTCCACCTGGCGGGCGACGAAGATCGAGCCCGGCGGCCTCGCCCAATACTTTCGCGTCTCGCGCGAAAATCAGCGCGATACGCTCGCCCTGCCCGCAGGCGTTCCGTTTCGCGATGCGGCCCTGGTCGAACCGCTCGCCTGCGTCGTCAAGTCGCTGCGCCGCAGCGGAGTTCGTGCCGGCGATCGCCTCTACATTATCGGACTCGGCGTGATGGGACAGCTTCACGTGCTCGCCGCGGCCGCGCTGCGCGTGCAGGTCTACGGCAGCGATTTCGTCGAGGGGCGGCGCGACATCGCGCAAGCCAACGGCGCCGTGGCGTTTCACCCCGATGAGGTCGAACGGGTGCTTCCCGAAGGCGCCGACGCCGTCATCTGTGGCCCCGGCAGCGTGCCGGCCATGGAGGCCGCCGCGCGAGCGGCCGCCGGCGGAGGGACGATCGTCATGTTTACCCCGTTTCCCCCCGACGTCGCCGTCACGCTCGACTCGACGCGGTTTTATTTTGGAGACCTGCGCCTTGTCGCGAGCTACTCGTGCGGACCCAACGATACGCGAGCGGCGCTCTCCTTGATCGAACGAGGCATCGTGACGGCGCAACGGGTCGGCGCGAGCTTCTTCGCGCTCGATGACGTACCACGCGCGTATCGCGAGCTTGCGGAGGCGCGCATCGTCAAACCAATCGTCTGCTTCGACGAACCGGCGACGAACCGGACCTTCTAACAGCTACGTTTCGAAGCTCTCGGCGTACTGCGGCGGCATCGGTTCGACCGGCAGCACGACGTCGTCGGCGCGCGAAGTGGCGCGCGAGGCAACGAACAGGGCGAGCCCGTACATGAGCGCAGCGAGCAGCCAGGGCGCGCCGATGAGACCGTACGATCGCCACGGCCCGGCAAACTGGGCGAAGGTCAGGGTGAAGATCGACGGGCCGATCAGCATCGAGAGACCGCGCACCGAGCCGAGCGCACCCTGCAGCTCTCCTTGCTCTTCGGGTTTGACCCGGCGCGTCATCAGCGCTTGTGACGATGCCTGGTACATCGGCAGCGCGATGAGGATAGCGGCGAACAAAAACGCGTAGCCGTTGTTCACCCCCAGCAAGGCGAGGCCCGCGGCCGCGATCGCCAGACTCAGCAGCAGCACGCGGCGTTCGCCGAGTTTGGCGACGACGGGACGGACCGCCGTTGCTTGATTGATCGCGGAGACGACGCCTACGAGCGCAAGCGTGAGCCCGACGCTGCCCGTACTCCAGCCGAAGGCGGCGATGCAGTAGATGACCCAGACCGTCGGAAAGACTTCGTGCGCGGTGTAGGTGATGAAGTTCACCCACGTGAGGCCCCAGAGCTCGTGATGGGAGCGCAGCAGCTTCAGGCTTCCCAGCGGGTTGGCGCGCGACCATTCGATTCGCGGCGTGCGCCGCTGCGCGGGCAGCGATTCCGGGAGCACGAAGAGGCCGTAGAGCGTGTTGATCAGGGCAAACGCGGCGGCGGCCCAAAAGGTCAAGCGCGGGTTGATCGTTCCGACGACGCCGCCGATCGCGGGACCGAGCACGAATCCCAAACCAAAGGCGCTGCCGACCATGCCGAAGGCGGCGGCGCGCTTCTCTGGCGGCGTGACGTCGGCGATGTACGCGCTCGCCGTCGACATATTCGACGACGCGATGCCGGAGAGCACGCGGCCGGCGAAGAGCCACCAGAGGTTCGGCGCTAACGCCATGATCGCGTAGTCGACCACCCCGATAGCGTTCGATATCAGGATGACCGGGCGGCGCCCGATGCGATCGGAGAGCATCCCGAGCAGCGGCGAGCAGAAAAACTGCATCAACGCCCAGACGGTCGCGAAGAGGCCGATGATCTCGGCGGCGTGCCCGTAGTTGTTGCCGACGAAACCGGCGATCAGCTTGGGCAGCACCGGGCCGATCATCCCGAACGTCAGCATGTCGATCAGAACGGTGACGAAGATGAAGATCGTCGCGGCGCTGCGCGCCCCGTTTCTACGCTGCATAGATCCTCGCCAGCCAGCGATCGACCGCGCGGTCGATGCGCTTGCGATCGTGCGTGGCGAGCAGGTCGAGCAAGAATCCGCGGAAGCCGGCGATCAAGATCGTTGCGAGGGTCTGCGCCTCTTTCGGCCCCCATCCTGGAACTTGGGCGCAGGCCTCGAGCGCGCGCAGCCACCCATTAACCGAACTGTCTAGGTAGCCGGGGAAGCGTTTGCGGTCCTGGAGCGCCAGCGCGTAGACTTCAAAGGAGAGCCGCGTAACGGCCTCCCACTGCGGCTTACTCCATTCGCGCCAGAGCGTACGTGCGACGTCGCCCGGCGCCACATCGGCAAGCTTGAGATTGGTCATCATCGCTTGTTGGCGAGTGCGGGCTTGCCGCACGATCTCGACAACCAAATTCTCCTTCGATTCGAAATAGTGAAGCAGGACGCGGGGGCTCGAGCCGACGGCCTTTGCCAGCGGACGCAGCGAGAGCTCGGCCAATCCGTGACGGCAGACATAATCCACCGCACGGTCGAGCAGCTCGGCGCGACGGGCTTCGTCCGGGGTTCTCGACACCGGCTATCCTACCATACTTGAAACACTCGTTTCAAGTATTAGTGAGGGCTAATTTGGCAGCGTATTCGGAATGGTCGTGAACGCGTCCGGAAATCCACCGGTGTAAATCCGATTGTGCCGAGCGCCGGGAAAGGTTCGTTGATCGATGCAGCTGTACGCGAGGCAGACGCGCCGGGGCCGCCTCGGGCGCAGGTCCGGATTCGTGTCGCCGAAGAGTATCACGCTTGCCGCCGCGTCG
>DATAQH010000087.1:0-4925 GCA_036264815.1 Candidatus Cybelea sp. | reverse complement strand
TTTGCGTGGCTTCCGGAGGGAGGTACCCGGCTGACGAACGTCAAGGTTCCGGGCCCCAATGGGGGTCGTACGTGGGACTATATTTCAGCGATCCAGTGGGACGGTAAGTTTTTCGTACTGGACTATGGCCAGACGATATATTGGGTGCTGCTGATCCACGGTCAAGCCTACTACGTCGGCGATACCGAGTTGTACCACGGGAGCGGCCAGTTCGGCTTCTACCGTCAGAAGGGGGCGTCTCAGGCGACCGTCGTCGTTGGTCCGGCGGATTCCGAGAGTTCCAGCTCGGTTTACTATTGGAACTATCCGGCGGGCGGCCAGCCCGTTACCGAGATATCCCACGGCGTCGACCAGCCGGTGGCCGTGGTCGTGAGTCTAGCCACGAAGTAAGACGCGGCAAACCGTTACGCGCCGTACCAGCGCAGGTTGGGCCAGATCGCGTCGAGCGGTGCGATTGGATCGCGGCAGAGATAGATCGGCGACGGGCCTTCGACGATCCACTTGAGCGGCTCGGTCGACGTTCGCACGAGCGTGACGCTGCGATAGTAGCGCCGCAGCAGAGCGATGCGCGTCGCCCCGATCGCGATCAGCTCGCGTCCGTCGTAGCCGCGCGTTCCCCAAAGATAGTAGTTGTTCTGGCTCGAGATCGCCGCCGGTAATCCGTAGCGCGGCCCAAAAAAGTCGATCGCGCCGGCGTCGGCGTAGGTGTCGGCGTAGATCGCCGTGCGCGCGCGGACGCCCGGCGGCAGGGCGTCGTACACCAGCGCGACGTCGCGCGCCAAGCGATCCCAGCCGAACTCTTCGGCGAAGACCGGCTGGATGAGGTGCGCCGGGGCGCCGTTGCGTCCGGTCAAGCCGAGTGCTTGCGTGTACGAGATCAGCGTTTGCACCGGCAGGAGCGGCAGCGAGAGCGGGAGCGAGACGAGCGCGACCGCGCCTAGCGCGAACGAGAGCGCCATGCGCAGCCACGTCCCCGCGCGTTCGATCGCGACGGCGCCCGCGGCCAGCAGCGCCGCGTAGATGCCGACGATGTAGTAGCCTTTGGCGGCGAGCGCCACCGCGACGATGAAGACGACGGCGTACGCGACGCCGGCAAAGCGCATCTCTTTGAGCGAAGCGACCCGAAATGGCGAGATCGCGCCGGCAAGCCAAACCGGCGCCGCGAGCGGATTCGTGTAAATCAGCTGCTCGAGCGCAAAGGCTTTCGCATTGCTCGCGAGATCGTAGTACTCGAGCGCGAAGCCGTTGGCGAACGCCGGGCGGTGCGCCGCGTCACCGCGGATCACTTCTATAAACGGCCAGCCGTGCAAGCCCTGCCACAGTAAATTCGGCAGCAGCATCAGCGTTGCCAGCGCGGCGGCGGCTAGCGCGTACCTCGAGAGCAGCACGTCGCGCCGACCGGTGACGAGCAGACCGGCGATCGACGCCACGACGAGCAGCAGCATCGAATACTTTGCGTAGGTCCCCAGCGCGACCGTAATCGCCAGTGCGAGCCAGAGAGACGGCAGCCTTCGCGGCGGCGCGCGCAGTATCCGCACGGTGAGATAGATCGTCAAGCTCCAAAAGAACGGTTCGAACGAGGTCGTCGTCAGCGTCGAGCCGAGCAGCAGGTACGCGGGAAGAAAGAGCGTCGCGAGCCCCGCGAGCAGCTGCGCAAAGCGGCCGCCGCCGAGCTCTTTAGCCAGCAGCGCGCTGAGATAAACGGTCCCGGCTGCGGCAAGCAGCGGCAGTGCGCGCAGCGCGACCAGCTGATATCCGGCGGGTGCCGAGAGCCACGCGGCGAGCGCAACGAGCGGCGGCTGGTCGACGTAACCCCAGGCCAGCTGCTTCGAGCACGCGATGAAGTACAGCTCGTCGCGGAAGTAACCGTATCGCCAGGCGGTCGCGCAGTGCAGCAGCAGCGCCGCACAGAGCAGAGCCGCCGGGATCATGCCGGGCGGCGAGCGAGAATCAGCAGGCTGAGGGCAAAACCGCAGACGCCCGACCATATCCACGAGCCGAGCGCGACGTTCCAGTCCCACCAAATTCCCCCGTACGCGAGCGTTCCCACGAGGTAGACGCCGATGTACGTCATCGGAACGGTGGCGGCGAACCAGCGAAACGCGCGCGTCTTTCCGCGAACCGGATGCGGATCGTAGAGGCGTACGAGCGCGTCGGCAAAGAGCCCGGTAATCAAGGACTGCGTCAGCGTGACGGCCAGCAGCGGCGTCTGATTAGTGAAGGCCGCCGCCGCGGGCAGATTCCCGAGCAAGAAGATCGCCGTGAACATTCCGGGGCTCGGATGCATGCGCGAGACCAGCCAAAGCGCGAAGCCGGCAATCAGCGTGCTCTGGAAGATCACGATCAAGACGCCGCTTGCGATCTTGTAGTAGCCGATCGAGAGCGCCGTGAGATAGTCGGGCGTGAAGGGTGCGATCGGCGGCGGCGCGTTTGTTTTTCCGGCTGCCGGATCGAAGCCGTACGCGGTGCCGAAGTGCGCCAGGAGCAGCCACGTCGCCAGGCCGAGCGCGAGGGGAAGCTGGCGTCCCAGCGTCAGGGCACCCCGATCGGAGAGTACCGAGCGGATCGGGGCGCTTGCGAGAAAGAAGATGCCCAGGCCAAGGACCTGATGCGTCGGGCTCAAGAGCGCGTCGACGCCCTCCTCGATGCCGTAGACGCGATGCCAGAGCATATCGCCAAGCCCTGCGGCAACGAAAATCGGGATGCCGATGAGCGCCAAGCGATAGGGCCGTGGGAAGCTCTCCGCCCAAGCATAGCCTCGCGCATGCGCTTGCAGGGCAAAAGCGGCGAGGATCAGCGCGAGGGCGAGCATTCCTGAGTAAAAGACGGCGTGGTACGGCGTGAAGAACGTGTCGACCCGAACGTGCCCGTGGGCCCAGGCGTCGAGAAAGAAGCCGGAGGATATCCAGATGCCGCAGATGCCGACCGCGTAATCGAGCGCGAGGCTTCGCGGGGCCGCGTTCTGCATTCCCGGAGCCTTACGAGCCGATGCTTCGAGGCGCCTTCCGTCGAGAGCAGGTGGCGTCGCGGAGGAGTCCGTACGACCTCAAGCGTGCTTCATCGCATCGGCGCGTGGTCGTTGACAGTGCTGCTTGTTGGATGTGGGTCGCGGGTTCCGGAGACGCCGGCAAACGTCACCGTCGGCAGCGCGACCATGCCTTCGCCGCCGGTCGAACGCGACGGCGCGCCCCCGAAGATTCTGGCGATGCGATTCTCTTCGCTCGACGTTCGCCGCGGCGAGCGCTGGTCGGGATCGTTCGTGACCGGAACTAACGTCGCGAGCATCGAGGTTCGAACGAACCTCTTTTCGATCAACGTGCCGCACATCAAGCCCGGGCGCTTCGCCTTTACGATCCACCTGCTCGATACGCCGCCGATCTTCGTGCGCGGGTACCGGCTGCGCGTGATCGCTCGCAACAGTCCCGGCAACGCCTACGAAGAGGACCTGCCATTCCGTATCAGATGAGCGCCGCGCGGGCGCGGCTCGAGGATCGCGTACTGACGATCACGCTCGACCGGCCGGCTCAAAAGAACGCGCTGACCTTTGCGCTCTACGGCGAACTGCGCGAGCTCTTTACCTCGCTGCACGACGACGCAAGCGTGAAGACGGTCGTTCTCACGGGGGCGGGCGGCGACTTTTGCTCGGGCGGCGACGTCCATGAAATTATCGGACCGCTGACGCAATCGACGCCCGCGCAGCTCTTGGAGTTCACGCAGATGACCGGCGATGTCGTGAAAGCGATGCGCTCCTGCCCGCAGCCGATCGTCGCGGCGATCGACGGCACGTGCGCCGGGGCCGGCGCGATCTTGGCGATGGCGAGCGACCTGCGCTTGGGCACCGAACGTTCGCGGATCGCGTTTCTCTTCGTGCGCGTGGGGCTGGCGGGCTGCGATATGGGCGCCTGTGCGATGCTGCCGCGCATCATCGGGCTCGGACGCGCGAGCGAACTCCTCTACACCGGACGAACGCTGCAGGGCGCGCAAGCCTACGACTGGGGCTTCTTCAACGAGCTGTGTACGCCCGATGGACTGGCGGATCGTGCGCGCAGGCTGGCGCACTCCTTGGCCGACGGTCCGACGCTCGCGCACGCGATGACGAAACGCATGCTGCGCGAGGAATGGTCGCTGCCGCTGGACGACGCGATCGACGCCGAGGCGCGGGCGCAGGCGATCTGCATGGAGAGCAACGATTTCCGCCGCGCCTACGAGGCGTTTGCCGCCAAGCGTCCCGTGCGCTTCGAAGGCGACTAAACGTGCTCGAGCTGCCGCTCTTCGACGAAGAGCACCGCGCCTTTTGCGCCGGACTCGAACGCTGGCTGACGACCGCGCCGGTTCGCGAGGACGAGGCGGACGCCGCACAGAGCTGCCGCGACTGGGTTGGCGCGCTGGCCGCCGGGGGATGGCTGCGCGCGTGCGTGCCGGGTGCGTACGGCGGGATCCGCGCGGAGCTCGACGTGCGAACGCTCTCTTTGGCGCGCGAACGCCTCGCCTATCACAGTGCGCTGGCCGATTTTGCGTTCGCGATGCAAGGCTTGGGCGGCGGTCCCGTTGCGCTCTTTGGAAATGCCTCGCTCAAAAAACGCTATCTCCCGGAGATCGCCGCGGGGCGCTGCATCGCGGCCTTCGCGCTCTCGGAGCTGGAGGCCGGATCCGACGTCGCCGCGCTTGCAACGACCGCGACCCGGCGCGAGGGCGAGTACGTTCTCGACGGCAAGAAGACATGGATCTCCAATGCCGGCATCGCCGATCTCTACATCGTCTTCGCGCGCACCGGCGAACGCGGCGCGAGGGGCCTCAGCGCGTTTGCGGTCGACGCGACCGCAGCCGGCGTTCGCGCGGAGGGAAGCATCGAGACGATCTCGCCGCATCCCCTCGGCACGCTGGAGCTCGAGCGCGTCGTCGTTTCCGAGTCTGCCCGCATCGGC
>DATAQH010000085.1:0-6977 GCA_036264815.1 Candidatus Cybelea sp. | reverse complement strand
AACACTCCGTGCGGCCCGGGGAGGAGACCGGCGGTAGGGTTGCTTCCGTTCCCTCGCCCCTTGAAACGGTAGATCACGGAATATGTGTATGTCGAACCCGACGGTGTCAGTTTGAAGACCGTGCCGCAGCCGGGTACGCTTGACTGAGAAGGGCAGGTCGTGAGACCGCCCTCTGACGTGGTACCGTACAGGTTCCCGCTGCTGTCGGAAACGAGGGCGTCAGTCGGATCGAGACCGTCGGGGGAACCTGAAAACTCGTGGACGACGGTCTCCGTGTAGGTCGAGCCCGACGGCGTAAGCTCGAAGACGACGCCCCCGCCGCTCCCACCACCAACTGTCGTACCGAGAAGGGCTCGGCTCTTGGTCATCACCAGACCGCCGATCGGTGATCCGCCGTCCGGGCCCCCTTGGAACCGATAGAGTACGCTTTCGACCCAGCTTTGGCCGCTGAGTGTGAGTTTGAAGACGGTACCGCAGCCAGGCCCTTCGCAGCCGGATCCGCCGCCGGTCTCGCTCGTACCGTAGAGTGCGCCCTTCTTATCCATAATCAACGTGGATACCGGATCCGCGCCGTCTGCGCCACTCTGGAAACTGTAAATTACTTGCTCGCTGCCGGCAGCCGTGACCTCGTAAATCGCCCCGTTGCCTGGGTTACCGCCGCTCTGAGTGGTTCCGTAGTACTCGCCGTTCTTTCCGGCGAGCATCCCGGCGAGCGGGTGCTGCGCGTCGGGAAACGGGCCAAAGCTATGAAGCACACTGCTCAAAGGCTCGGCGTTCGTGTCTGCAAGACGCGGAGCGAAGGAGCCGTTCGAAGCGCCTCCGCACGCGGTTAGCGAAACAAATGCAATAATTAGAATGGTTAGGACGTAGCAACGCATCATAGGATCTCGCTTTCTGGGTTGGCGCCCATTTTTAGGCCGCTGGTCAACGAGCACGAGCCACTAACCTACGCCGTGTAGTCTGCTCGCGCCATGGGCAACCACGGTGATTTACGTTATGCCCGTTGGCACAACGAAAGACGGCTCTTTGCCGGTGTAGCGAGCGGTTGAGTAGGTTCGCCGCGCCGTCGCCGAAATCTAGCGGAGCAAGTGCTTACGATTCCAGGACCTCGGGCAAGGCCTCAGCGCCTCGAATGCGCAGCTTTTGCCGCGAAGCGCGCCACGGGAAGGCGTCGCTTGCGCTCGTCAGACAGCTGGGCCTGCCGCTTACCCTCGTGCTCAGGCGCCTCCGCACCTGAGGTAATTCCAAGCCGTAGCTCAGCAACCTCACGTATCGTTGGGTCGACCGGGGAGGATAGTGCGTTGCAGTCAGTTCCGAAGAAATTTACCCACGCGTGGCTTTGGTACGCGGCATCGCTGCTTGTGGGTTGCGGCGCATCGACCGCCGGGCTACCACCTAACCCTATGCAGGCCCCATCAACCTCGCAAAACGTGCTGCCGCTCAACGGCGGCGACTTGCTTTACCTAACGAGCTATGCCGAGAGTGCCGTTAGGACGTATGATTGGCCAATACTCGAACGACGTCAAACTCTCAAAGGGCTCACCCATGAAGAGGGCCTGTGCGCGGACACAAAGGGCAATGTCTTCGTCGCCAACACAAATGCCCATAATATCGTCGAGTACGCGCACGGCGGAACGAAGCCGATTGCGACGCTTAACGACTTAATCGGGTACTTTCCCAACAGCTGCTCGATCGATCCGATTTCAGGTGATCTCGCCGTAACCAACCTAGCTTATTATAGGAGTGGAAGTGGGACGGGTAACGTCGTTATCTTCAGGCACGCGGCGGGTCATCCTGAGCCGTACAAGATCGCCACGATCTACGCGTATTACATGTGCGGGTACGATGACCGGGGGAACCTTATCGTCGACGGTTTCGGGTATCACGCTCCGGGAGCATTTGCGATATTGCCGCACGGCGCCCACCATCTCCAAACGTTGACCCTCGATCCGGAACCTGGGGGCCCGGGCGGGATTCAATGGGACGGCAAGTACTGGGCAATCGGGGACACTTACTCGAAAATCTATCGCTTCGACGTTACGGGATCAAAAGGCACAAAGGTTGGCGTTACCACGCTTCAGGAGAGCAGCACCGTTTTCGACTTCTTCATCTCTGGAGATCGCGTCGTCGCTCCGGAACATGAAACCGGGAAGGTTCAAATCTTCCCATACCCTGCTGGTGGCGCACCGGTTCACACGATCCGCGGATTGAACTTGCCGTTCGGCGCTACAATCAGCCGCGGGAACTGAGAGTCACTCGCTGCGTCCATCGCGACTGGGGCCCTCTGCGAAATCTTTCACGTAGACCGGGCCGCGCATAAATGCGCGAAGCTTTGAGGAGTGCCCTCGACGCCCGCCCTTTGCGATTTTTTAGCGATGTCGATGTTGCATTATCGTGTTTCGAAGGCAAGAGATCACAGGAAGTCATTTCTAGCATCGGAACACGCACGACATGACGGCCGCCTCCGTCGCATCGCTTGTCCTCGCGTTGGTTGTAGCTGCCGCTGCGCCGCGGGCCACGCCACCGAATCCGCCGTACATGCAGCCTCCAGCGGGGTGGACCAGTTTAGGACCCCCTCCGCCGAACGCCCCTATCGACTATGGTTGGGTTTCGCCGCACTTTCGCGATGGTACTCCGCACGCCGGCGACAGCATGGCAGCGTGGGTACGACCGATCCCGGCGAACGCCACGCTCACCGAGCAAGTAAAGGAAGCGACCGCCGAGGAAACCCAAGACGGGCGGACCGTTGTAAGTTCGCAGAGTCACGCCACGTGCAACGGGAATCAACCAGGCTGGACGATTGAGTTCAGGCTTTCAGCTGCGCCATCAGTGACAATATCACAAGTCTTGCACCTGGCCGTCTTCGAGCGGCACGTCTACGCTATCCAGTTCATGCATCGCGCCAGCCTACCGATGGACAAGACTGTTCAAGCGTCGATCGACTCGCTCTGCCCCAAAAATGGGAGCCAGCCGCGCCCGCGAGGCCGCAAACTCGCGGCCCATTGACGCTCGCTTTCGCCGGGACAACTGTCGGCCGCGGAGAACATATCTCACGGCCAATCCGTTCAGGTTTGGGGAGCATGCAGATGAAAACCATAATTTCAAGACGCTACACTCTTAGCATCGGAGCCGCTGCAGCACTGCTTGCCGGCTGCAGCGCATCGCAGCTCCCAGCCGCTACGTCGCCCAGCGGCGCCGCGATATTCGCCTTCACCCACCACATGACGTTCCGCTACACCGGCAAGAAGCAGACGTTCAACGTCCCGCCAAGCGTGACGCGTGTTCGGGTGACCGCTGTCGGAGGTAATGCAGAAGGAAGCGTCATCGCTCGCGGCGGCCGCGTGAGCGCGGTGATTCCGGTGACGCCATCAGAGACGCTCGCAATCTACGTCGCCGGTGCGGGCACGTCGTCAGAGGGCGGATTTAACGGCGGCGGCGCCGGCGGACAGACGGGTTCCGGCTACGACGGCTACGGGGGCGGCGGCGCTTCGGATATTCGAGAGGGCGGCGATGCGCTCAAAGATCGCGTCGTTGTCGCCGGCGGCGGCGGCGGGCAGGGCTACGTGCCTCGCGACGCGGGCGGCAAGCGCTACAGCAGAGGCGGGCAAGGCGGCGCGCGCACAGGCGGCTCGGGTAAACCGGGGTGCTGCAAAAACGGCCCCTGGGGCGGCGGCGGGGGTGCCGGCGGCACTCAAGAGCAAGGCGGATCGGGCGGCATAGGCGGAACCGGGTTCGGGAAGCCGGGCGAAAGCGGGCAACTTTATTCCGGGGGCGCCGGTGGAAGCGGCTGCGATACATCATCCTCGTGCTACGTTGCCGGCAGCGGCGGCGGAGGTGGGGGCGGGTATTACGGCGGTGGCGGCGGCGGCGGCGGGGTCTTCGCCGGTAGCAGCGGATCAGGCGGCGGTGGCGGTGGCGGCGGCGGTTCCTCGTTCGTCGAGAGCACCGCATCCGATGTCCATCTGTGGCGAGGCTGGAAGGATGCTACTGGCGACGGACTCGTCGTTATTAGCTGGCAATGAATCAGATAACTCGCAGCAAAGACGATCGCCCGTCATCCGCGGTACCGCAAGCCCGGAAAAATCTCGAGCGACATATTGCGAATGATCTCGTGCGCTTGGGCGCCCGTAATGTCGGTGTCGCGTGAGATCTCTGGTACCTTCGCGCCGAGGCTTTTCTCAAAGGCGAGGATTCCAAAGAAGATTCCCTTACCGAGAACGGACAGCGGTAACGTTGGTGGAAGTAGTGCGGTGTCGAACGGCGGTACCGGCTTCGGCGTAACGTCCGGCCATTGCTCCGGTGGCCTTGGCGTATCCAGCGAAAGAATGGGTGCGATATCGGCGGCGGCTGCGTCACGCGCCGTCAGCGGCGGCCCGAGCGACCATCGTTCGCGCAACGTTCGTATCAGCGACGTATGGCGATACTCTTCGGTCACCACGCGGCGTTCGGGAATCCACGCCGAAATCGCGATCGCCGGCACGCGTTGGCCCGACCGGTTGAACGTAAATCCCATTTGCCCTGGCGGGGCGGCAACGTCCGGAGCAGGAGCTGCCGGCGGCGCCACATGATCGTAGGTACCGCCTGCTTCGTCGAAGGCAACGAGCAGCAACGTGTTGAGATAGTTCGATCCGCTTGACGCCGACGACGTTCTGATGGCGTCGTAGACCCGCGCAAGTAACGCCTCGCCGCCAAGGAGCGAAGAAGGCGGGTCCCATGGTAAGCCATGTAGCAGCGCCGAGATCGGAGGGTGCATGTCGTTGTGCCCATGCCACATATTCGGCTCGATAAACGCATAGTTGGGGAGGCGACCATTCTTCGCATCCTCCAGGAAATCTGCGACCGTAAAAAAGTTCGTCGCAAAACGGCCGTGCAGCCGGGAAGCGTGAATGATGCCGGTCATAGACGCGGGACTTGGCGCGTCGCAATAGACGCGCCAGGTGAGACCCTTGGCCTCAAGCCGTTCGAAGATCGTCTCTGCGGTGTTATGGACGGGAAAGGCGTCGTCGGGCGGAAAGTTTATCACGTAACCGGACGCGCTCGCTGCGTGGAAGAACGAGCGGTTGGTGAACGTCTGAGAGGGCACCTCGCAAAACCAGTGGTCGAAGGTGGCGAATCCGCGTGCGAGCGAGGAGGTCACCGGCAGTTGGGCAGGCGAGTAGCCCGTCATAATCTGGGCGTACTCTTCGTACGCCGGCTGGCGTCCCATCTCGGCAGTAAACGCGCTGATATAGTCGCTGACAAATCCGTCCATCGTTGGTTGCTGCCCGAGATCCGGAGCGTTGTAGGGGGCGACCATCTTCGACAAGGGCACGAACCGGTTCTTTGGATCCGCAATGCCAAACAGATCGGTGTTGATGTGCGGGTATTCTTCACCTGGATCCGGTTTCGGTGTGTTCATGTTTGTTGCGACGCGGTAATCTACGATCTTGCGATTCGCCTCGTGTTCCGCCCATTCGGGAATAGGATTTGTAAGGTTCTTTCCGATGACGCCCTCGAATGACTTCACTTCCCCGGGGCCGTAGAGCCTGCCGAGCACGTTGTCGAACGAACGGTTTTCAAACATGATTACGACGATGTGATCGAGCGCGTTCTTGCGATCGGCGGTAGAACTGATGCGCTGGGCTGCTGCGAGGCGCGGCAGTGCGGCGGCAACAGAAGCGAAGCCGACACTTTCCGTAAACCTGCGCCGCGTGATCTTGCTCTGCGTTTCATCCGACATTTTGTGCCACCTTTCATCCGAAAAAGGAACGAAGGGCTTCCCGCGCAATTAAGCAGGTCCTCCTAGTTGAAAGGGGGATCGGAGGGCGACCCTTTGAGTGACGTTACAGCGATCGATGTTTTACTTGAGCCGGACGCTTCGATGCTACGGCACGCGCAAGCCGCGAATGCGCGACTGCTCAAGGAGTTTGCGAAGGGGTACGCGTTGGATGCGGCCCACCAACCGCACATTTCCTGCTTGCAGCGGTACGTAAGAACCGAAGCTCTTGAAGATGTCTATGCCGCGGTAAGCAAAGTCCTAGCTACCCAGCACCCCGCAACGTGGACGTTGACGGCGTACAAATACTATTACCTGCCGTGGAAGGGTTTGGGCCTTGCGGGAATCGTGATCCGCCCGACCGATGCGCTGCTCGATTACCAGCAAGCCCTGATTGACGCCGTAGCGCCGTTCAGCGCCGCATCGGGAACCGCCGCCGCTTACTTTACGACCCCTGAAGATCCCGACATCGTTGCGCCGCTGATCGAGTACGTCGGCGGCTTTGTTCCGAATCAAACCGGCAAGAGCTTCAGCCCGCACGTGACGATAGGGCTCGCCACCGAAGACTATCTCAAAACCATGCTCGCCGAGCCGTTCACCGATTTTACGTTCTCGCCGGCGGGTGTTTCGGTCTACCAGCTCGGGAACTATGGTGTGGCGGCAAAGAAACTGAAAGGGTGGTCACTGACCGAGTAATACTTTTCGCTTAGAATAAAGGTCCCGGCGCGCCGGAACGATCGCGAATGCAGCGACGGCTCCGGCGCACGTAAGGAAAGGCTATTTCTTCGCCGCCACCACGCCGAGCGGGGTGTCGAAACTACCAGTGAAGACCGCAGCCGGCGAACCCCCAGCTGGGTAGTTGAAAACCTCGCCGCCGTCAGTTCCCGCGTCGCCGCAGTATATCAGGCGCTTAACGATCCACGTCTGCGCGCAGTCGCCGGCCCCGCTGAGTTGGATGGTGTGCTTCAGCGTTGCGGTCGTTCCACTAACCGTGTACTGATACAGCTCACTGTTGTCCTGATCGAACACGGTGAGGTAGGTGCCGTCCCACTGCACTGACCCCGGAAAACCCGGAGAGTTGCTCGTTTTAATCGTAATGAATTTGCTGCTGCCCTTCGGAAGCTCGACGAGCAAGACGTTATAACTCGGACCAAACCCGTCGGCAAAGAGATTGCCGATGGAGTCGTAGCCGTTGAAGTACTCTTTGGACAACGGCGTTTTG